>NZ_JBEXEQ010000001.1:227381-228246 GCF_040703155.1 Streptomyces sp. NPDC005435 | reverse complement strand
AGGGGTGGCGGCTGTGGAGGTGGCACCTGAGGGGTGGCGGCTGTGGAGGTGGCACCTGAGGGGTGGCGGCTGTGGAGGTGGCACCTGAGGGGTGGCGGCTGTGGAGGTGGCACCTGAGGGGTGGTGCGGCCGGGGGCGGCGAGTGAGTGGCGGGGGCTGTGGGGGCGGCGCCTGAGGGGTGGTGCGGCTGGGGGGTGGCGAGTGAGTGGCGGGGGCTGTGGGGGCGGCGCCTGAGGGGTGGTGCGGCTGGGGGGTGGCGAGTGAGTGGCGGCGGTTGTGGGGGTGGCACCTGAGGGTGGTGCGGCCGGGCGACGGCGACTGAGAGGCGGGGGCTGTGGGGGTGGCACCTGAGGGTGGTGCGGCCGGGCGACGGCGACTGAGAGGCGGGGGCTGTGGGGGCGGCACCTGAGAGGCGGCGGCTGGGCGGCGGCGTCTGACAAGCGACTCGGCTGGGCGGCGGCGAGTGAGTGGGGGCGGCACCTGAGAGGTGGTGCGGCCGGGGGCGGCACGGCGGTTGTGGGGGGCGGCACCTGCGAGGTGGTGCGGCTGGGCGGCGGCGACTGAGAAAGCGGCGCGGCCGGGCGGCGGCACCGCCGTGGCGACGGCGGTCGACCGGGCGGTGTGGGGGCCCGGCGGTTCTGGTGGGGGTGAGGGCGCGCCGGTCCGCTGTGACGCTGGTCGCGGAGGCGGGGCCCGCGCGGCCGCACGCCGGACGCGGAGGCGGGGCTCCCGCGAGGCCGCCCGCCGGGGGCTGGCGGCCGCGTTCCAGTCGTCGTCGGGTGTGGACTTTCGCGCCGGGTTCGCCGTGCCGAGCGGGCCGTCGTGCTCCGGCGGGCGGCGCCGTTGCGCATAGCTGTCGGACTTG
>NZ_JBEXEQ010000001.1:0-227283 GCF_040703155.1 Streptomyces sp. NPDC005435 | reverse complement strand
TGGGTGTCCGCTCCGGCGTGGGTCGTTGCGCAAGGCTGTCGGACTTGGGTGTCCGCTCCGGCGTGGGTCGTTGCGCAAGGCTGTCGGACTTGGGTGTCCGCTCCGGCGTGGGTCGTTGCGCAAGGCTGTCGGACTTGGGTGCCCGCCCTGGCGTGGGTCGTCGCGCACGGCCGTCGGATCAGGATGGCCGCCCTGGCGTGGGTCGTCGCGCAAGGCCGTCCGACCAGGGCGCCCGCCCCAGCGCGGGCCGTCGGGTCCGGGCGGTGGCGCCCCGCAGGGCATCCACCGCGCCCCGCGGAGCATCCGCACCGCGCCCCGCGGAGCATCCGCACCGCGCCCCGCGGAGCATCCGCACCGCGCCCTGCGGAGCATCCGCACCGCGCCCTGCGGAGCATCCGCACCGCGCCCCGCAGGGCACCCGTAGCGCGTCCGGTATCGCCATCGCCATCGTCCCGGTCCCGTCGACCCCCGTCCCGCAGGGCATCCGCGCCCCGCCCCGTACCGCCGTCGACCCCCGTCCCGCAGGGCATCCGCGCCCGTCCCGCAGCGCGTCCGCCCCTCGGCCCCGCAGCCGCCCCACAGGGCATTCGTACCGCGCCCCGCAGGGCACCCGCAGCGCGTCCGGTATCGCCCTCGCCCCGGTCCTGTCGACCCAGGCCCGCAGGGCATCCGTACCGCGCCCCGCAGGGCACCCGCAGCGCGTCCGGTATCGCCCTCGCCCCGGTCCCGTCGACCCAGGACCGTAGGGCATCCGCATTCCGCCCCGAAGGGCATCCGTCCCCCGGCCCGCAGGGCACCCACAGCGCGTCCGGTATCGCCCTCGCCCCGGTCCCATCGACCCCGCCCCGCAGGGCACCCGCCCCCGTCCCCTCGCCCCCGCCCCGCAGGCCGTGGACACCGCACCGACCCACCACCCCCACGCCCCCAGCGGAGCTGCAACCCGCTTTTGGAGGGGATCGTTGAACAGTTGAGCTGTGGGGCCCTCTGAGGGATGGAAACCCTACGAAGTTGGGTAAAAACGCTGTGGCACGGCCACAGTTCATGATTCCCTCTAAATCACCACCGCAGCCCTCGGGCGTCCCAAGGACACCCCCCTCCAGCCGGGCCGAGCGGGCCGACCGCCCCGGTGTCCGCCGAGGTGCGCCGGACTGCCCTCTCCCTCATGCGTGTTAGCGGAGCCGATCCATGCTCACGACCCTGAACACCTCCTACACAGATACGCGCGCTGCCGATCTCGCCTGGGCCCTCGGACGCGAACCGCTCCCGGCCCTGGCCACCCTCGACCTCGAACTGAGCGGGGCGAGACTTCAGTTGAGGCTCCTCGGCGCCTCCCACCAGGTCCTCCTCGAAGAGGAGAACGGCAGTTGCTCGGAGACGGTGGCGTGTATGCCCGGCTCCAGCACGCCCCTCCCGCTCGGCGTCGCCAAGCGGATCGGCGACTGGGAGTACGAGTTCGCGGCGCGCGTGGAGATGCTGACGCCGGGCTCGTTCGCGGGCCGCGCCCAGGAGTTGCTGGCCCTGGTCGCCGACCATCCGCACGGCCTGGCCGGTGTCTTCCCCGGCAGTCCGCACGCGTTCACCGCGCTGCTCGCCCAGCGGCAGGGCGGCCAGGTGCACTGGCGCACCTGGCACGCCTACCCGCAGGACGGCCAGTTGGTGGCGACCAGGACCCGCGTCGGCGTACGCGTGCCGGCCGGGCAGCCCGGCTGAACCCGGGTGCGGGGCACCCCGGTTGAACCCGGCCGGAGTCAACGCACTCCGGCCGCCGTAAACCGATCGCGCTGCGAGGCGCCCGAGTTCCACACGTGTGGGTGACGAAGCGTACGTACGCCGTGACGTAACGTCGCAACGTGATCGAACCCCACGCCCCCGTGTCCCCGGGTGCCCCGCCCTGGGCCGAGCCCGCGTGGCTGCCCGTGCGGCCGGGCACCGGGCGGTTCCTGGTCCTCGCGTGCGTCTTCGTCTGCGCGGCCTGCGGACTGGTGTACGAGCTGGAACTCGTCGCGTTCGCCTCGTACTTGATGGGTGACTCGGTCACCCAGGCATCCGTCGTGCTGTCGGTCATGGTGTTCGCGATGGGCATCGGCTCGCTCGCCGCCAAACGCCTGCGCTGGCGGGCGGCCTTCGGGTTCGGCGCGATCGAGACCGCGCTCGCGCTGGTCGGCGGCTGCAGCGCGATGGCGCTGTACGCGGTCTTCGCGTGGACCGGCGGCTGGGGCGGGATGTGGGCGGACGGCCCGCGCTGTCTGCTGGTCGCGTTCTCGCTGGCCATCGGGCTGCTGGTCGGCGCCGAAGTACCGCTGCTGATGGAGCTGATCCAGCGCATCCGGCGCCAGGACGCGGGCGGCGCGGTCGCCGACCTGTTCGCCGCGGACTACGTGGGCGCGCTGGTCGGCGGCCTCGCCTTCCCCTTCGTACTCCTGCCGTTCCTCGGCCAGTTGACCGGCGCGCTGCTCACCGGCTCGGTGAACGTGGTCGCGGGCAGCGCGCTGGTGCTCGGCCTCTTCCGCCGCGACCTGAGCCGCCGGGCCCGCTGGACGCTGCTCGCCGTGGGGCTCGTGGTGCTCGGCGTCCTCGCTACGGCCGCCGCGCTCGCGGGCGACTTCGAGCGGGCCGCGCGCCAGGCGGTGTACGGCGGTGACGTACGGGTCGCGCTCCAGACCGACGTGCAGGAGGTCGTCCTCGCCGGGGGCACCGGCGGCAGACCGCTCGACCTCTTCCTGGACGGGCGCCTCAGGGTCGGCGGCCGGGACGAGCGGCAGTACCACGAGGCGCTGGTCCACCCCGCGATGTCCGGCCCGCACGCGCGCGTGCTGATCCTCGGCGGCGGGGACGGACTGGCCGCGCGCGAGGTGCTGCGGTACGGCGGGGTGCGGCGCGTCGACGTGGTCGAGCTGGACGCGGGCCTGATCCGGCTGGCCCGCACCGACCCCGGCCTCGCCGCGCTCAACGGGCACGCGCTGGCCGACCCGCGCGTCCACGTCACCGCGGCCGACGCGCTCGGCCGGCTGCGCCTGACCCCCGCCGGGCGGTACGACGTGGTGATCGCGGACCTCCCCGACCCCGGCATCACCGCCAGCACCAAGCTGTACTCCCAGGAGTTCTACGGCCTCGCCCGCCGCGTCCTCGCCCCCGGCGGCCGGCTGGTGGTGCACGCGGGTCCGGTCACCAGCCGCCCCCGCGTCTACTGGACGGTCGCCGCGACCCTGCGCGCGGCGGGCTTCTCGCCGGCCCCCTACCGCGTCCTCGGCCAGGACTCCGGCTTCCCCGCCGGCCCCGACCGCTCGGCCGCCCGCGCGGGCACCCCGCCCGACTGGGGCTTCCTCCTGGCGGCCCCGGGCCCGGCGGAACCCCGCCTCCGCCTCACGGACCCCCGCCCGCGCACCCTGACCGACGCCGGCCTGGCGGCCGACGCCCGCGCGGCCGGCCGTACGCGAGTGCCGGGGCTGCCGGCGTCGACCCTGGCGCACCCGAGGTACTGAGAGACCGCACCGGCGGTGGACCCCCGCGCACCCGCTCCTCCCGTACAAGGGTGCAATCCCGCGCCCACTGGGTAGGCTCGGGCGACATGGAGCACCAGGTCTTCGTCCCGGTTCCGGCCGACCGGCTCAGGGAGGCCCTGGCGGACCCCGTACGGGTCGCCCGGGCGGTACCCGGGCTTCAGCAGGACGCCACCGCCGACCCGCTGACCGGCCGGCTGAAGCTGCGCGTGGGCGGCCACTCGGTGACGTACCGGGGGACGGCCGGGGTCACCC
This sequence comes from Streptomyces sp. NPDC005435, assembly GCF_040703155.1. Lineage (NCBI taxonomy): Bacteria > Bacillati > Actinomycetota > Actinomycetes > Kitasatosporales > Streptomycetaceae > Streptomyces > Streptomyces sp. NPDC005435. Next base: position 223,528 of record NZ_JBEXEQ010000001.1, on the reverse strand, counting down.
GACACGAGGACGGCGGCTACACGATCAAGGGCGAGGCCACCGAGTCCCGGGGCACGGGCAGCGCGGAGTTCACCGTGACCGTACGGCTCGCGGAGGCCGAGGACGGCACGACGGCCGACCTCACCGCGACGGCGACGGCCACGACCGGCGCCCGTACGGCCGAACTCCCCGCCGACCAGCTCGCCTCGGCGGCGGCCCGGCTGCTGACCCGCTTCCTGGAGGGCCTGGCCGAGGAGCCGCGGGAGCCGGTCGCGCCCCCGCCGCCGGAGGAACCGGACTCGGGGGAGCCGGATGCGGGGGAGCCGGACGCCGAGTCCCCCGCATCCGATCTCACCGACGCCCACACCTCCGTCTTCGACACCGAGGTCCCCCCGCCCTCCCTCACCCCCGAACCCGGGGAAACCCCTACGGGTCCCGGCACTTCCGCGCAGCCCCCGGCGGAACCTCCGGCGGAAGCCGCGCACGCGCGCCGCACGATGATCGGCCGCAGCGCCGAAGAGGTGGACCACGCCCCGCCGCGCGGCCGCTACGCCCCCGTACCCGCCCCCCAGGCGGTCACCGCGAACTCGACCCTGCGCTGGGCGGCCCCCGCCGCCGCCTTCGCGCTGGCCTCCGCGATCGTCGTCACCCGGGCGCTGCGCAAGCGCCGTTGAGCCGGCGGGCCGGGCACCACGGGCGGGCGGCCCGTACGCGAGTAGGGTCGTCCCGTGAGTGACGAAGACATTGTGCTGACCGCGGGTGACGCGGAGGTCGTGGTCCGGCCCGGCAACGGCGGCCGGGTCGCCGGGCTGAGGGTCGGCGGCACGGAGCTGCTGCGCCAGGGCGAGCGGTTCGGCTGCTTCCCGATGGTCCCCTGGTGCGGGCGCATCAGGGACGGCCGGTTCCTGGACGGCGGTGTCGTACGGCAGATGCCGCTCAACTCCCCGCCGCACGCCATCCACGGCACCACCCGCGACGGCGCCTGGCGCACCGCCCGCGTCTTGGCGGACGAGGCGGTCCTGACGTACGAGCTGACCGACCCCTGGCCGCACCCCGGCAAGGTCACCCAGATCGTGAGCCTCGGCGAGGACAGCCTGACGCTGACCATGGCGGTGGAGACGTACGAGGACTCGTTCCCGGCGCAGATCGGCTGGCACCCCTGGTTCAACCGGACCCTGGGCGGTGAGGGCGTACGGATCGACTTCACCCCGGCCTGGCAGGAGGAGCGCGGCGCGGACCACCTGCCCACCGGCAACCGGATCGACCCCAAGCCCGGCCCCTGGGACGACTGCTTCGGGATGCCCGACGGCGTGGACGTCACCCTGACCTGGCCCGGACAGCTGGAGCTGAAGCTGACCAGCCGCGAGCAGTGGGCCGTCGTCTACGACGAGCAGGACGCCGCCGTGTGCGTCGAGCCGCAGACCGGACCGCCCGACGGGCTCAACACCGCGCCCCGCCTGGTCACTCCGCTGGACCCGCTGGAGGCGTCCACGACCTGGAGCTGGCGCCGCCTCTGAGCCGTCCGCCGCCGCGTCGGCGCCGCCTCTAAGCTGGCCGTATGACGACCGACGCGCGTGGCGAACTGCTGGAACAGATCAAGGACAAGGCCGTGGTGCACGGCAAGGTGACCCTCTCCTCGGGTCTGGAGGCCGACTACTACGTCGACCTGCGCCGCATCACCCTCGACGGCGAGGCGGCCCCGCTGGTCGGCCAGGTCCTCCTGGACCTCACCGACGACCTGGACTTCGACGCGGTGGGCGGTCTGACCATGGGCGCCGACCCGGTGGCCGCGGCCATGCTGCACGCGGCCGCCGCGCGCGGGAGGAAGCTGGACGCCTTCGTGGTGCGCAAGGCCGCGAAGGCGCACGGTCTCCAGCGGCGCGTGGAGGGCCCGGACATCGCGGGCCGGCGCGTGCTGGTGGTCGAGGACACCTCCACCACCGGCGGTTCGCCGCTGACCGCCGTCGAGGCGGTGCGCGAGGCCGGTGCGGAGGTCGTCGCGGTGGCGACGATCGTGGACCGGGCGACCGGCGCGGCGGAGAAGATCGAGGCCGGTGCGGGCGTTCCGTACCGGTTCGCCTTCTCGAAGGATGAACTGGGTCTGGACTGAACCGCCCGCCACCGCGTGGACTTCTCCCGTCTCCGACCGTCAGGCCGCCCGCCGGGACAGGTCTGGAAAGATGGGCACGACGATGACGTCGTCGCCCCCTGGGTCCAAGTTCAGGGCCGCCACGCAGAACGCCAACCCGCAACACGAGGAGCGGACAGATGCCCATCGCAACTCCCGAGGTCTACAACGAGATGCTCGACCGGGCGAAGGCAGGCAAGTTCGCCTACCCGGCCATCAACGTCACCTCCAGCCAGACCCTGAACGCGGCGCTGCGCGGCTTCGCCGAGGCGGAGAGCGACGGCATCGTCCAGATCTCGACCGGCGGCGCGGAGTTCCTCGGCGGCCAGTACAGCAAGGACATGGTGACGGGCGCGGTCGCGCTCGCGGAGTACGCGCACATCATCGCCGAGAAGTACCCGGTCAACATCGCGCTGCACACCGACCACTGTCCCAAGGACAAGCTGGACGGTTACGTGCGGCCGCTGCTCGCGCTGTCGGAGGAGCGGGTGAAGGCGGGCCGCAACCCGCTGTTCCAGTCGCACATGTGGGACGGCTCCGCCGAGACCCTGGCGGACAACCTGGAGATCGCCCAGGAGCTGCTGGCGCAGGCCCGCCGCGCCAACATCATCCTTGAGGTGGAGATCACCCCGACCGGTGGCGAGGAGGACGGTGTCACGCACGAGATCAACGACTCCCTCTACACCACGGTGGACGACGCGATCCGCACCGTCGAGGCCCTCGGCCTGGGCGAGAAGGGCCGCTACCTGCTCGCCGCCTCCTTCGGCAACGTCCACGGCGTCTACAAGCCGGGCAACGTCGTGCTCCGCCCCGAGCTGCTGAAGGAGCTGAACGACGGCGTGGCCGCCAAGTTCGGCAAGCAGTCCCCGTTCGACTTCGTCTTCCACGGCGGCTCCGGCTCCTCGGAGGAGGAGATCCTCACCGCGCTGGAGAACGGCGTCGTGAAGATGAACATCGACACGGACACGCAGTACGCGTTCACCCGTCCGGTCGCGGGCCACATGTTCTCGCACTACGACGGCGTCCTGAAGATCGACGGCGAGGTCGGCGACAAGAAGGCCTACGACCCGCGCACCTGGGGCAAGCTGGCCGAGGCGTCGATGGCCGCGCGTGTGGTCGTGGCGGCGAACAACCTGCGGTCGGCGGGCAACAAGATGAAGTAGCCCTTCGGGGTGGTGTGTGGTGGACCCGGTGCCCTGGGTGGGCGCCGGGTCCTTCGCATATGTGGGCCGGGTCCATGGCGTGCCGCCACATGTGGGCCGGGCCCATGGTGTGTCGCCACATGTGGGCCGGGCACATGGTTAGCCCGCACATGTGGGCCGCCCTCATGGTGTGTCGCCACATGTAGGTCTGCGGTATATGTGAGGTCATGCCCGATGTCCGGCTGGCCTCGCCCCAGGGCAGATGGATCCTGTTCACCACCGTGCTCGGCTCCAGCATGGCCCTGCTGGACTCGACCGTCGTCAACGTCGCGCTGCCGCGCATCGGGCGGGACCTGGACGCGAGCCTCTCCGCCCTCCAGTGGACGGTCAACGCGTACATGCTCACCCTGGCCGGGCTGATCCTGCTCGGCGGCTCGCTGGGCGACCGGTACGGCCGCCGCAAGGTGTTCATGATCGGCGTGGTGTGGTTCGCGGCGGCCTCGCTGCTGTGCGGACTCGCGCCGAACCCGGCCGTGCTGATCGGCGCCCGCGCCCTCCAGGGCATCGGCGGCGCGCTGCTCACCCCCGGCTCGCTCGCGCTGATCCAGGCGTCGTTCCACCCCGACGACCGCAGCCGCGCGGTCGGCCTCTGGTCGGGGTTCGGCGGGGTCGGCGCGGCGGTGGGCCCGTTTCTCGGCGGCTGGCTGGTGGACGGCCCCGGCTGGCGCTGGGTGTTCCTGCTGAACGTGCCCCTCGCGCTGGTGTGCGTCCCCGTGGCGCTGCGGCACGTGCCCGAGTCGGACGCGGCGACCTCCGGCGAGGGCGCGCCCCCGGGCCGTTTCGACGTGCTCGGCGCGGTCCTCGGCGCGCTGTCGCTGGCGCTGCTGACGTACGCCCTGATCGAGGCGCGCTCGGCCTCGATCGGCGTGGTGGTGACGGCGGTCGCGGGTGTGGCGTCGGCGGTGGCGTTCGTCTACGTCGAGAGGCACCGGGCCGGTCCGATGCTGCCGCTGGACATCTTCTCCTCGCGGCAGTTCACGGCGGTCAACGTCGTCACGCTGTGCGTGTACGCGGCGTTCGGCGGCTTCTTCTTCCTGACCGCGCTCCAGCTCCAGGTGGTGGCGGGCTACTCACCGCTTCAGGCGGGTACGGCCCTGCTGCCGACGACCGTCCTGATGCTGCTGTTCTCGTCCCGCTCGGGCGCGCTGGCCGACAAGATCGGACCCCGGCTGCCGCTGACGGTGGGCCCGCTGCTGTGCGCGGCGGCGATGCTGATGATGGTCCGGGTGGGCCCGCACGCGAACTACCTCACCGACGTGCTGCCCGCGCTGGTGGTCATGGGCACCGGCATGGTCACCCTGGTGGCTCCGCTGACCGCGACCGTCCTCGCCTCGGTGGACACCGCCCGCGCGGGCGTGGCCAGCGGCATCAACAACGCGGCGGCCCGCGCGGCGGGCCTGATCGCGGTCGCCGCGCTCCCGCTGCTGACGGGGATGGGCCCGGACGCGTACCGCTCCGCGCCCGCCTTCAACCGGTCCTTCGACCGGGCGATGCCGATCTGCGCGGGGGTCCTGGTGCTGGGTTCGATTCTGGCGTTCGCCCTGGTCAGACGGCGTCCGACGCCGGAGTGCCCGCACCCGGAGTGCCGTACCCACGGCAACCTCACGACACCGCCGCTGGAGACGGGCAGAGCAGCGGGCAGCGCGGCGGGACGGGGCTGAGCGGCACGGCCGGGCCGGGCGGCACAGCAGGGCTGGGCGGCACCGGAATCCCGGCGCCGCCCACCACGCGACCTACCGCATCAGCTCCTCGTACGCCTCCTCGCTGCTGTCCCGCAGGAACTGCCGGCAGCGCTCGGCCTCGTCCTTCTCGCCGATGGAGTCGGCGGCGCGGGTGAGGGCGGCGAGGCAGCGCAGGAAGCCGCGGTTGGGGCGGTGGCTCCAGGGGATGGGGCCGTGGCCCTTCCAGCCGGCGCGGCGCAGCTGGTCGAGGCCGCGGTGGTAACCCGTCCGGGCGTAGGCGTACGACTCGACCACGCGCCCCGCCTCGAAGGCGTCGTCCGCGAGCATGGCCCAGGCCAGGGAGAAGGTCGGGTACTTGGCCACGACCTCGGCCGGGGCGAGCGAGTCCTCGGCCAGCAGCCGGTACGCCTCCTCGTTCTCCGGGAGGCGGGTCGGGTCCGGGCCGCCGAACAGGTTCTTGTGCGTCGTCATGAGTGCAGTCTGCCACTGGGGGAACGACGTCCACGGTTTCCCTCCGGGGTCACACCGACCGCTCGTAGACCGTCACCCGGCGCCCGCGCACCGATGCGTCCGCGACCGGCGTGAAGTACCGCGCCAGCACGTCCCGCTTCGCCCTGTCCCGCAGCCCCGACACCGGCCGCGCGACCTCCGGCGCGTCCGTGACCAGCAGTATCCGCGTCTCGCGCAGCATCGCGTCCCGTATCCGCCCGGGTCCTGCCTCCACGCCCTTCAGCGTGCCGGACTCCACCGGCCCCTCCGCGAGGGCGATGTCCCGCAGCCCGGTGAAGGCCCCCGGAGACACCAGTGCCGTGTCCCGGCGGGCGGCCGGTACGAACAGCACCGCGTTCCCGTCCCGCTTCAGCCGCTCGACCCGCCCGGCGACGGCGAACACGTCGTCCACCCGGCTCGCGGGGGCGCGCTTGGCGAGGGAGTACGGCAGCAGGGCCGCCACCGCGACGGCCAGCGCGACGGGGAGCACCCAGGGTGCGGCCCGGGGGAAGCGCGGCCGGACCGCCCGTACGGCCGCGCCCAGCCCGCCGCCGACCAGGAGCGCGAGCCCGAGGTGGCTGAACAGCACGTACCGGTCCAGGAACAGCGGCTTGGCCAGCGAGAGGAGGACGAGACCGAGCTGCGGGACGGCGAGCAGGGGGAGCCCGACGGCGGCGAGGGAGAGCCGGGCGGGGCGGGCCCGGTCCGCCAGGGCCCCGAGGCACCCCACTCCCACCAGCACCGCAGGACCGATCAGCATGTGCCAGGTCAGGGGCGGTATCCACGAGATCTGGGCCGACTGCCCGCGGCTGAAGAGGACCAGCGGCGCGATACCGGCCACGGCGGCCGAGGAGGCCGCCGCCCAGCGGACCCACGTTCCGCGCCCGGCCCGGGACAGGGCGAGGGTGAGGGCGTGGGCGGGGAGGACGAGGAGGGAGAGCCAGTTGAGGAGGCCGCAGAGGAGGACCGTGGCGCCGTACGCCGTCCAGCGTGCCGTACCGGGGCGGCCCGTCAGCTGGGTCACCAGGAGCAGGGTGGAGACGCCTGCCCCGGCCGCGACCAGCGCGTACGGGCGTCCCTCCTGGAGGTAGGACTGCACCGCCGGGAGGAGTCCCAGGGCCAGCCCGGCGCCGAGTCCGGCCCACCGGCCGGCCAGCCGCGCGCCGATGGCGGTCACGCACGCGGCCGCCACCGCCATGGCCAGGACGGAGGGCAGCCGCAGGGTGGTGGTGCCGGGGCCGAAGCAGGTGAAGAGGGCGTGCATCAGCAGGTAGTACAGGCCGTGCACGGCGTCCACCTGGCCGAGCATGTGCCAGATGTCGGCGGTGTCGCGCAGGGCCACCTGCCAGGTCGCGGCCTCGTCGCGCCACAGGCTGTGCCGCCGGGGCAGTCCCCACAGGCCGAGGGCGGTTGTCCACAGCATGGGGACGAACCAGAGCGGTGCCCTGCGCGGGGGCGGGGGCGCGGTGGTGGTGTCGGGGGTGCGCGTGCCGAGGGAGGTCATCGGCCGGCGCGGGGGCCGGAGCGGACCGGTCCTGCCGTACCGCCCGGTTCTGCCGTGGCGCCCGGTCCCGCCGTACCGTCCGGTCCCGCCGTGGCGCCCGGATCCGCCGTACCTCCCGGTCCCGCCGCAGAGTCCGGCCCCGTCGTAGAGCCCCGCCCCGTCGTCCCCCCGCGCGCGTGCGGCATCGCGTCCCCCGCGTTCCCCGTAGCCGTTCGTTCCCCGTGATCCCCGCCGCGACGATAGGCGATCCCGTGCGACAAGGGAATGCGCTTTCGGTGACGTACGAGGTCCCCGGGGCGGGAGGTGCGGGAGGCAGCCCTTGCCGTATCCGGTGGGATTACGCAGGATTCGATCTGGGGACCGGGGCCCCCGTGCCGGCATCGGCAGGGGCGGACCGCTACCCGTAGCTCGACAGGAGACAGCGATGTCCCACCAGGCTCACCCCCCTTCCCAGGCCCCCGAAGAGGCCGCTGAGCCCGAGACCCCGCATCTCGACTTCGCGGGCACGACGCCGTACGAGGACTACGTACAGGCCGACGTGCTCACCCACCTCCAGCACACCCTCTCCGACGACCCCGGCGAGATGGTCTTCCTGGTGACGACCCAGGTGATGGAGCTGTGGTTCACGGTGATCACGCACGAGTGGGAGACCGCCGCGAAGGCGCTCCGCTCGGACGACGTGCCCACCGCGACCGCCGCGCTGAAGCGTTCCGTGCGCGAGCTGGAGGCGCTGAACGCGTCCTGGCGCCCGCTCGCGCAGCTGACCCCGGCCCAGTTCAACTCCTACCGCTCCGCGCTCGGCGAGGGCTCCGGGTTCCAGTCCGCGATGTACCGCCGGATGGAGTTCCTGCTCGGGGACAAGTCCGCCTCGATGCTCGTCCCGCACCGGGGCAGCCCGCGCGTGCACGCCGAGCTGGAGAAGGCGCTGCACGAGCCGAGCCTGTACGACGAGGCGGTACGGTTCCTCGCGCGCCGGGGCCACGACATCCCCGCCTCGGTGCTGCACCGGGACGTGTCGAAGCGGTACGAGCCCGCGCCGGAGGTGGAGGCGGCCTGGACGGCCGTGTACTCCGGCGACCCGGACGCCGACACCGCCCGCCTCGGCGAGGCGCTGACGAACGTGGCCGAGCTGGTGTGGCGCTGGCGCAACGACCACCTGGTGGCCACCCGCCGCGCGATGGGCGCCAAGACCGGCACCGGCGGTTCGGCCGGGGTGGCGTGGCTGGAGAAGCGGGCCCGGAACACCGTGTTCCCCGAGCTGTGGACGGCGAGGTCGTATGTCTGAGTCGAACGAACTGACGCGGGTGGCCGAGAAGTTGGACGCCGCCGACGAACTGGCCGCCCTGCGTGACAAGTTCACCCTGGACGACGTCGTCTATCTGGACGGCAACTCGCTCGGCGCCCTGCCCGCGCACGTCCCCGACCGGATGCGGGACGTGCTGTGCCGCCAGTGGGGCGAACTGCGCATCCGCTCCTGGGAGGAGTCGGGCTGGTGGACGGCGCCGGAGCGGATCGGCGACCGGATCGCCCCGCTGATCGGCGCCGGACCGGGGCAAGTTGTGGTGGGCGACTCGACAAGTGTCAACGTGTTCAAGGCACTTGTGGCCGCCGTCCGGATGGCCGGGGACGGCCGGGACGAGATCCTGGTCGACGCGACGACCTTCCCCACCGACGGCTACATCGCCGAGTCGGCGGCCCGCATGACCGGCCGCACGCTCCGCGCGCTCACCCCGGCGGAGATCCCGGCCGCGCTCGGCCCCCGTACGGCGGCGGTCCTGCTCAACCACGTCGACTACCGCACCGGGCGCCTGCACGACCTGCCCGCGCTCACGGCGGCGGTCCACGACGCCGGTGCCCTGGTCGTGTGGGACCTGTGCCACAGCGCGGGCGCGCTGCCGGTCGGCCTGGACGCGCACGGGGTGGACCTGGCGGTCGGCTGCACCTACAAGTACCTGAACGGCGGACCCGGTTCACCGGCGTACCTCTACGTCCGCGGCGACCTCCAGCCCCGCTTCGACTCCCCGCTGCCGGGCTGGAACTCGCACGCGGAGCCGTTCGGGATGAGCGCGTCGTACCGTCCCGCACCGGGTGCGCCGCGCGGGCGGGTCGGCACGCCGGACATCCTGTCCATGCTGGCGCTCGACGCGGCGCTGGACGTGTGGGACGGGGTCTCGGTGGAGGCGGTGCGCGCGAAGTCGCTCGCGCTGACGGACTTCTTCCTGCGCTGCGTGACGGAGTACACCGAGCCGGGCCGCGTGGAGTGCGTGACGCCGCTGCGGCACGAGGAGCGGGGCAGCCAGATCGCGCTGCGCTGCCCGGACGCCGCCGAGGTCATGCCCCGGCTGATCGAGCGGGGCGTGGTGGGCGACTTCCGCCACCCCGACGTGCTCCGCTTCGGCTTCACCCCGCTGTACGTGGGCTTCGCGGAGACGGAGCGGGCGGCGCGGGTGCTGGCGGGGGCGCTGACGTAGGGCGCTGGACGGTACGTCCGGGGGCCGCCCGCGAGCGGCCCCCCGGACCTCCCGGACCGGCGAGTGGTGGGGCAAAAGCGGCAGGGGCGCCCATTGGGTGACCCTGCGTCACATCCCCATGTCGGGGCATGTGTCCGGCCTGGTACCGTCCGGCCAACGGAGGGGTGGCCGCACCCGAACCCCGAATTCCGTTCCTTCGCTGAGAGGTTGGACATGCCGGACGACGACGCCGCAGCAGCAGCCCGCGCCGCCGCCGAGGAGGAGTCGGCGTTCTCGCACGCGCCGGTCGAGCCGGATGCCACGGCCGCGTACGGGGAACACCCGGACCACGTGATCGACTTCTACGCGCCCCGGACGGAGACGGCGGAGCCCGCGTCGGCGCCCCTGATCGCCATCCTCCACGGCGGCGCCTGGCGCGCCCCCTACGACCGCCGGCACATCACCCCCCTCGCCGACTACCTGGCCCGGCGGGGCTTCGCGGTGGCCAACATGGAGTACCGGCGCGGAAGTTCATCGGGCAGCGCCGACGAGGCCGGCCGCTGGCCGGAGACCTTCGACGACGTGGCCGCCGCCCTCGACGCCCTGCCCGGCCTGGCCCGCGAGGCGCTTCCGCAGGCGGACACCCGCCGTATCGTCCTGACCGGTCACTCGGCGGGCGGCCACCTGGCCCTGTGGGCGGCGGCACGCCATGTCCTGCCCGCCGGCTCCCCCTGGCGCACGGACCGTCCCGCCCCTCTCCGGGGCGTGGTCGCGCTCGCCCCGGTCGCGGACTTCGCCCTGGCGGCGAAGCTGGAGGTCTGCCGTGACGCGGTGATCCAACTCCTCGGCGGCCCGGACCTGTTCACCGAACGCCGGCCCCACGCCGACCCCGCCCTCCTCCTCCCCACCGGCATCGCCACGACCCTGGTCCAGGGCCGCGCCGACCTCGATGTCCCCGAGCCGGTCGCCGAGGCGTACGCGGAGGCGGCGGCGAAGGCGGGCGAGGTCGTCGGCCTCACGCTCCTCGAAGACGTCGGCCACTTCCCCCTGATCGACCCGGCGGCGGACGCGTGTGCGGTGGTCGCGGAGGAGATCGCTCAACTGGCCTGGTGAGGGCGCGAGATGAGGCTGAGGGCGCGCGGGGTACGGCTCGGGGTGCGCGGCGTGCGGCTCAGGAGGCCGGGACCGCCGCGCTGCGGGACTGCTTGCGTATGACGATCCCGATCACCGTCCCGATGGCCGTGAACACCACCCCGAGCCCGCCGAAGACGACCGGCAGGAGCCACAGCGAGAGGAAGCCGTTGATCCGCGCGTCGTCGGGGTCGTTCGCACGGTAGAGCACCTCGACGCTCTCGCCCCGGTCGTACGCGGGCGGGTTGGAGCCCGCGCTGCTCGTGAACATGTGCTGCTCCCCGTCCTTCGCCCTGAACGTGACGACCGGGTGCGCGGAGGGCCCGCCGCTGCCGCGCGACGAGCGGCCGTAACCGCTGTGCGAGCTGCCCCAGTTCAGCGCGATCACCGTGCCCTGGGCGCGCTCGGCGCTCGACAGGAACGAGACCGACATCCCGCCCAGAGCCACCCCGATGCCGAGGAACAGCACCCCGGCCGCGAGGAACCCCCACACGAGCCACCGGACGCCCTTGTTCCCGCTCGCCTGCTTCTTCACGGCACTCCTCTCGTCGGCCGGGCCCCTCCGGCCCGCCGGAGCGATTAGACCGTGTTCCCGGAGAAGAGGCATCGTGCCCCCCGGAGAAGAGGCGTCGGAGGCGGGTGCCCCGCGCGGGGGCGGTCCGTTACCCCTTGACGGGATCGGAGCCCGGCCGCTTGACGATCCGGTCCCCCACGGAGACCTCCTTCCACAGCCGGCGCCTGATCCTGACCTTCCTGGACTCCCCGTCCGCGAGCCGGAGTTGTACGAAGTGGTACATGTTCGAGCCGTCGAGCATGCCCCGTGACTTGTCGGTGACGACCCCTTCCCAGGAGTCGTCCTGTCCTGCCGTGCGGGATGTGAACATGCTCCGGAGTCTAGGAAGACGGCCCATCGCCCGGTCAGTGTCCGGGGGCACCTCCTGGAGATGACAGCTGTCATCCCGCAGACGGACGGAACCGCTCAGCCTGTGGCGCGGACACTGACGTCGCCGCCGGAGGTGTGGGCCCGCACCATGTGGGAGGAGGACGGGTCGTCGCCCACGGACACCGTGCGCCGCCCGCCGCCGGTGGAGACGTCCAGCGCGTAGCGGCCCTGGGGCAGCCGTACCGTGACGTTTCCGCCCTTCGACTCGGCCGTCACCTTGTCGGGTGTCGTGGTGAGGGCGAGGTCCACGCCCCCGCCGGAGGTGTACGCGGCGAGCCTCTTCGCGGTGGACCCGCTGACGCGGATGTTCCCGCCCTCCGTGCGGGCCGCCACCGCCCCGGACAGGCCCCGCAGGGTGATGTTGCCGCCCTCCGTGCGCACGGAGAGGGTGGTGCCGCGCGGGACGGTCACCCGGTAGTCGACGCCGCAGTTCCCCGACCGCCCGCCCGCGCAGCCGGGAGCGCTCAGGGAGAGGGTGCCGTCGTGCAGGGTGTGCGCGGTGCGGGGCTTGTCGCCGCTGTAGGTGAGCCGCTCGGTGACGCGGGCGCCGGGGCCCTTCCCCGCGACCACTTCGATGTTCCCGCCGGACGTGCTGGTGTCCAGGGACGTCACCTTCGCGTCGATGCCGTACCGCGACTCGGCCACCTTCGTGTGGCCGTCGCACGAGGTGAGCGCGGCCGCGGCGAGAACGGCGGACCCGGCGATCAGGAGGAGGCGGCCCGGCCTGGTCCCGGTGTGCTGCGCGTGCATGGTTCTCCCTCGGTTCCTTGGTTCCTTGGTTCGGTGAAGGTGAAGGTGAAGGTGAAGGGGGACGGCGGAAGCGGTGGGGGAGGCGGGTTCCGGGCCGGCCGGCCGGGCTCGCGGGCCTACTCGACGGCCTTGAGGGTGTGCTCCATGGAGGCGACCCGCGACGTCATGTCCGCGAGCTGGGCCGCGACCTCGGCGAGCCGCTGGTCGGTCGACTCCTGCGTGGTGAGCACCATTTCGGTGAGTCTGCGGTAGTCCTGGTCGCGCGCGAGGACCGCCTTGGCTCGCTGGGTGCTGCCGCGCTGGCGCAGCGCCACGACGACGACGAGCGCGATCAGCGTCAGGAGGCCCAGGCTGATGACGATGCCGTCCGGGTCGTAGAAGTTCATCGTTCCTCCTTGGCCGGGGCGGCCTCGTCGTCGGTGGGGACGGTGATGGTCTCCGCGAGTGCGGTGATGCTGAGCGGGGTCAGATGCAGGGTGAAGGGGACGACCTCGTAGTACTTCATGGCCTTGCCGTCCTCCGAGACCTCCACGGCGGAGGTCACCAGCCCGGCGCTCTCCAGCTTGCGCAGATGGACCTGCAACAGGGCGCGGCTCATGCGGAGTTCGCGGGCCAGCCGGCTCACGTAGTCGCGTTCCCTGGTCAGGGCTGCCACGACGCGCAGGCGGTGCGGGTTGGAGAGGGCCGCGAGGACCTTCGTCAGCTCGTCACCGGTGAGGTCGCAGAGGTCGCGGAACTTCATGGGGGGCGCGGGCGGGTCCTTCATGTCGTGCCTCCCAACTGACGTTCGGTGTGGGGGATTTGGTGTGCTCCCCCTGTCCTGCAAAAAAAAGTTAGCAGGTGCCATGGGGGCATGGCAGGGGTTGGCCGGATCATGCCCAAGGCTGGCGGAATCCCGTCCGGGACGGAGGCGTGGGGCTCGGTGGGCGGACCGGCGCGCGCCCCTGGTCACACCCCCGCACCCCGGCTAGCGTCCCCCCATGTCAGCGACCTTCGACCCCGCGTCCCCCGGCTTCCTCGCCGACCCCTACCCCGCCTACGCCGAACTCCGGTCGCGCGGGCGGGTGATCAGATACGAGCCGTCGGACCAGTGGCTCGTCCCCCACCACGCCGACGTGTCCGCCCTGCTGCGGGACCGGCGGCTGGGGCGGACGTATCAACACCGGTACTCGCACGAGGAGTTCGGCAGGACCGCGCCCCCTCCCGAGCACGAGCCGTTCCACACCCTCAACGACCACGGGATGCTCGACCTCGAACCGCCGGACCACACCCGCATCCGGCGCCTGGTGGCGAAGGCGTTCACCCCGCGCACGGTGGAGCGGCTGCGGGGGTACGTGGAGGGGCTGGCCGACAGACTCGTCGCGCGGCTGGTCGCGGCCGGCGGCGGGGACCTGGTCGCGGAGGTGGCCGAGCCCCTGCCGGTCGCGGTGATCGCGGAGATGCTCGGGATTCCGGAGGGTGACCGGGGGCCGCTCAGGCCCTGGTCGGCGGACATCTGCGGGATGTACGAGCTGAACCCGTCGCCGGAGACGGCCGCGCGGGCGGTACGGGCCTCGCAGGAGTTCTCGGCGTATCTGCGCGGGCTGATCGCGGCCCGCCGCGCCGACCCCCGGGACGACCTGATCTCCGCGCTGATCGCCGCCCACGACGAGGACGACCGCCTCACCGGGCAGGAGCTGGTCTCCACCGCCGTCCTCCTGCTCAACGCGGGCCACGAGGCCACCGTCAACGCCACCGCCAACGGCTGGCTCGCCCTCTTCCGCCACCCCGCCCAGCTCGCCGCCCTCCGCGCCGACCACGCCCTGATCCCGTCCGCCGTCGAGGAGTTGCTCCGCTACGACACCCCGCTCCAGCTCTTCGAACGCTGGGTCCTGGACGACATCGAGATCGACGGCACGAAGATCCCGCGCGGCGCCGAACTCGCCCTCCTCTTCGGCTCCGCCAACCACGACCCGGCGGTCTTCGCCGACCCCGCCCGGCTGGACCTCACCCGCCGCGACAACCCGCACATCTCCTTCAGCGCGGGCATCCACTACTGCATCGGCGCCCCCCTCGCCCGCCTCGAACTCGCCGCCTCCACCCGCGCGCTGCTCACCCGGGCCCCCACCCTCGCCCTGGCGGCGGAACCGGAACGCAAACCGGGGTTCGTGCTGCGCGGCCTGAACGCACTGGAGGTCTCCGTCGTCTGAGGAGCGTGACCGACCGGACCGGCGGAGGGGTGTCGCGGATGAGGCAGTACCGAAGGGCGTTCCTGGCGGCGGCCGTCGTGGCGCTGTGCGCGTCCTGCCCGGCGGCGTCCTTCTCGTCGCCGTCGACGCGAGGAAGGCGCTGCCGCCGGAGGTCGCGAGACTGGTCCGGCACCGCTGAGGGCACCGCGTAGTACCTGAGACGGACCCCCGGAAACCCCCCTGCGAGGGGACGACCGCGTCCCCCGCTGCCGCCTACCGTCTCCCACGTGACCGACACGACGACGCACATGCAGCCGCCGCCCCCGCGCGGCGAGGACAGACCCCGCAGCCCCGAGTTCCGGCTCGCGGCGGACGCGTTGCGGGGGCTGCGGCAGGACCTGTTCACCGGCGCCTTCGCGTACCGCCCGATGCCCCGCGTGGCCCTCCATGGGCTGCCGGCACGTGTGCTGCCCGACCGTCTGAAGGAGTACGGGGTGTTGGCCCCGCACATAGCCGTCGCGGCCCTCGGCGGCGTCGCGGCGCTGATGGCCGCGAACCGCGGCTTCGGCGGCGCGGGCGCCCTGGTGTGCGCACTGCTGACCCTCGCGCCGGTCCTGCTCACCCTCGCGCGTCCGGCGGCCGCCTTCTGGCTGTCGCTCCTGGCGACCACGGTGACGACGTTCCTCGCGGGCGGGTACTGGAGCTTCTGGCCCTGGCTGCCGGGCAGCTTCCTTGCCCATCTGACCGTGCTCACGGTGGTCGCGCTACGCACCCGGCCGCGCACCGCCGCGTGGATGTGGGCGATCACGGCGGTGTACGGCTTTCTCGCCGAGACCGGCTTCGCCTGGCACGAGTCCTCCGACGTGGCCCCGATGCTGATCATCTCCGCGCTGCTCCTGCTGGCCGTCACGGTCCGGCACACGCGCCGCCAGGCCCGGCAGGAGGTGACGGAGCAGCGGACGGCGACCGCGCACGAGCGTTCGCGGCGCACTCTGCTGGAGGAGCGCTCGACCATCGCCCGCGAGCTGCACGATGTGGTGGCCCACCACATGTCGGTGGTCGCCATCCAGGCGGAGGCGGCGCCCTACCGGGTGCAGAACCCGCCGCCGGAGCTGGTGAAGGCGTTCGCCACCATCCGGGAGAACGCGGTGGCCGCCCTGACCGAGCTGCGCCGGGTCCTCGGCGTGGTCCGCGCGGAGGACTACGAGGCCCCGGACGCCCCGCAGCCCACCCTCGCCGACCTCGGCACCCTGCTCGCCAACGTGCGGGACACCGGCCTGGACGTCACCAAGACGGTCACCGGCGCGGTGCGTGAACTCCCGCAGGGCGTCGAGCTGTCGGCGTACCGCATCGTGCAGGAGGCGCTCAGCAATACGCTCCGGCACGCGCCGGGGGCGACCGCGCGCGTCGAGATCGCCTACGTGCTCGGCGGGTTGGGCGTCCGCGTGGTCAACGGCCCGCCGCCCGCCCCGAGTCTGATCAAGCCCTCCCCGGGCGCCGGTCACGGCATCACGGGCATGCGGGAGCGGGTGAGCATGCTGAACGGCGAGATGACCGCGGGCCCGACGGACGACGGGGGCTACGAGGTCACCGTCTTCCTCCCGGTCCCCGCCCCCGGCAGCGCGGTCGAGCTGTACGAGGGCCGGTCATGACGATCCGCGTCGTGATCGCCGACGACCAGATGATGGTCCGCGAGGGCTTCTCCGTCCTGCTGAACGCGATGCCGGACATCGAGGTCGTCGGCGAGGCGGTGAACGGCCGCGAGGCGGTGACGCGGGTACGTGAACTCGCCCCGGACGTCGTCCTCATGGACATCCGCATGCCCGAACTCAACGGCATCGAGGCCACCCGGGAGATCGTCGCGGCGGACGCGGCCGCGAAGGTGCTCGTGCTGACCACCTTCGACCTGGACGAGTACGTCTACCAGGCCCTGCGCGCGGGCGCCTCCGGCTTCCTCCTGAAGGACGCCTCGGCCCGCCAACTCGTCGACGCGGTCGCGGTGGTGGCCTCCGGCGAAGCCCTCCTCGCCCCCTCCGTCACCCGCCGCCTGATCCACGAGTTCTCCCGCCTCTCCGACACCCCCCGCCTCATGCCCTCCGCCCACGCGGCCTACGGCGAACTCACCGACCGCGAAACGGAAGTCCTGATCCTCATAGCCCAGGGCCTCTCCAACTCCGAGATCGCCACCCGCCTCATCGTCGCCGAGTCCACGGTGAAAACCCACGTGAGCCGCATCCTCGTCAAGCTGGGGTTGAGAGACCGCACGCAGGCGGCGGTGTTCGCTTACGAGGCACGGCTGGTGACACCGGGCTGAACGGGGGTGCCTCCGGCGGAAGGACCGAGGATGGAGCGAGAAGCTCGACGGCCTCGATGTGTTCCGCACCCCCAAGCGGGAGTTGCGCCGCGCGATCGAGAGCAGGGGGCACGTCATCGACTACGACGACGCCGGTTTCGACGGCATCCCCGACCTCGATGTCATCCTGGCCAACGCGAGCTCCCAGGACGTGCCGGCAGATCCCCGGACGGGCTTCCCCCGGTACTTCGACTACGTTCTGGTGGCCACGGAGATCGCTCCCTGACTGCATGGAGGCCGGCGTGGAACTCGAACTGATGCCGGGCGTCGGGGTCTCCTCTTTCCGGTTCGGGATGTCGGCCGAGGAGGCGCGCGGCGCGGTCCGGGACGGGGGCGCGTTCCTGATCGGTGGGCGGGACGCGGACCCGGGGCAGGTGACGCTCTCGCACGACGAGTCCGGGATGGTCGTCGTACTCGGCTTCACCAAGGGCGAGTTGAGCGGGGTGGAGCTGTTCCGGTTCCGGCGGGAGGACTGTGGGGTGCGGGTGCTGCTCGACGGGCTCGATGTCTTCCGCACCCCGAGCGAGGAGCTGTTGGCGAGGTTCGCTGAGCGGGGGTACGCCGTCGAGGAGGACGACCTCGGCTTCGACGCGTTGCCGGAGCTGGGGGTGGCGTTCGCGAACGTGAGCGGCTACGAGTTTCCGGTGGACGAGGACGGTGACCCGGTCTGCTTCGACTACGTGCTGGCGGCAACGGAGATCACCCCCGGCCGATAGCCTGCGGAGACCCGTCCCCGAGCAGAGTGCGAGCGTGTGTGCCGTGATCCGAGACCTGTACAACGTCGAGATACGGCCCGCCGAGGACGCCGTCACGCCGCTGACCGATGAAGAGGAACTCCGGTACCAGAACCTGCTGTTCGGTGAACTCGGCCACCGGATCTCCGAGCAGGGCTGGGTCCGTCACCCCGCCCACACCCCGGAGGACCGCCGCCGGCTGATCGCGGTCGCCCGGCGGCTCAGTGCTCACTGGGGGCAGGAGGTCTGTTTCGAGGCGGAGGACACGACGCGGTTCCGGCTCTACCCGCGCGGGGTGGCGGGATGAGCCAGGACTTCATCCTGGGCGACGAGACCCTGTGGAACCCGTCCAACGGGGCGTCGCGGCTGTTCCTGCGGCAAGTGGAGCTGTTCGAGGCGGAGTTGGGCCTCCCCTCGGGCATCGGCCCCATGGAGTGCGACGAGTCCAGAATCGACCCCGCCCTCTTCGGCGCCTTCACCCACGCCCTCCTCGCCCGCCACCGCCGCACCACCCACACCGTCATCCTGACCCTCTCCGAGGGCTTCACCACGACGGTCCTGGTCCTCGCCGAACGCGCCGGAATCGACCTGGACTGGGCCGAGTTGGCGGCGCCGCCCCGGGGCCCCCGCAGCGACGTACAGATCTCCGCCGGCACGGGCATGCCGACCCCGGCGACCCCCGAGGCCTGGGCGACCTCCCTGCGCGAGAAGGCGGCCCGCCTGAGCCGTCACATGGCCCGCTGACACCTCCTTCACCGGCCGGGTTCCCGGCGCGCGCAGTCGGTGATCCGGGCGGCGAACTCCGCGACCAGGACGCGGAGTTCAGGTGGCCCGTCGATGACGAACGGCCGGTCCAGGGAGGCGAGGGCCGCGGGGAGCCAGTCGAGGTGGGCGACGCGCAGGGACACGTGGCACCAGTCGTCCGGGGGAGAGGGGGCCGTCACGGTCGCGAGGCCGGGCGGGAGGCGGGTGCGGATGTGCTCGGGGGCCGCCCGGACGCGCAGGGTCACCTCGTGGCGGTGGGGCGCGGTGGCGAGGGCGGTCAGGACGCGTTCGGCCGGGCCGGGGCCGGGGGGCGGTTCGAAGGAGCCGGGCAGGGTCCGTACGCCGGTGACGCGGTCCAGCCGGAAGGTGCGGTCCTCACCGGAGGAGAGGTCCGCCGCCGTGACGTACCAGCGGCCCGCGTGGGCCACGACCCCGTACGGATGCAGGATGCGCTCGCTGCGCCGGCCGTCGGCGGCGGTGTAGCGGATCGAGACCGGCCGGTGGTGGTGTACCGCGTCGGCGACCGGGAGGAGGACCGCGGGGTCCGGGGCGGCCGGCGTCCTGCCGGGCGGCTCCGTGAAGGCGAGCGAGCCGAGCACCGCGTCGAGCCTGCGGCGCAGCCGCTCGGGGAGTACCCGCCGGATCTTGGCCGCCGCCGTCTCCCTCGCCGTCTCCCCTGCCGTGTCACTCGCCCGGTCCGTGGCCAGGCTGAGCAGCACGGCCAGTGCCTCGTCGTCGTTCAGCATGAGCGGGGGCATGCGGTAGCCGGGGCCGAGCCGGTAGCCGCCGTAGCGGCCGCGCACCGATTCCACGGGTACGTCGAGGTCGACGAGCTGCCGCGCGTAGCGCCGTACGGTGCGTTCGTCGACGCCCAGCCGGCCGGCGAGTTCGGGGACCGTCCGGGTGCCGCCCGACTGCAGGAGCTCCAGGAGGGTGAGGACGCGGGCGAGGGGTCGGGGCATGGCCGGAATTCTCCCGCGTATACCGGGCGGGTTCTGCCCGGTATCGGTCGTAGCGTGCGGTCACCGGGCCATCGGCGCCCCTACCTCACTTCGCAGGAGAGACCCCGTGCACTTCGCCTCCACCCGCGTCATCACCGACGACGTCCCCCGCCTCGTCCGCTTCTACGAGCGTGCCACCGGCGTGTCCGCCACCTGGGCCAACGAAGACTTCGCGGAGCTCAGGACCCCCTCCGCCACGCTCGCGATCGGCAGCACCCGTACGGTCCCCCTCTTCGCGCCCGGCTCCGCCCGCCCGGCGGACAACCGCAGCGTCATCCTGGAGTTCCGCGTGGGCGACGTGGACGCCGTGTACGACGACCTGCGCGGTTTCGCGCGGGACTTCGTCAACGAGCCCACCACGATGCCCTGGGGCAACCGCTCCCTCCTGCTCCGCGACCCCGACGGCAACCTCGTCAACTTCTTCACCCCGGCCACGCACCGCACGACACCCCCCGCGTGACGCTTCCCGCGCGGGAAACGCGCCCGGCTCTTGATCAGGCGCCGTCGGCCGCACGCCGTTCCCGGTGGGCCCGCCACCGTTCCATCAGTCCCGCCACGTCCTTCTCGATGAACTCGAAGAACTCCAGGGTGTCCGAGAGGCGGCGGCCGGCCGGGGTGTCGGCGCCGAGTGTCGTCACGCCGTCCCGCAGGGCGTCCTCCCAGCGCTTGATGATCGCCTCGCGGTTGGTGAGGGCCTCGTACCACTGGTCGGAGTGGACGCGGTAGCGCTCGCGGCGGGAGCCGGGTTCGCGTTCGCGGGAGACGAGGTGGACCTGGGCGAGGTAGCGGACGGCGCCGGAGACGGCCGCCGGGCTGATGCGGAGCTGTTCGCCCAGCTCGGCGGAGGTGAGCGTGCCGGTGTCGGAGGAGAGCAGGGCCGCGAAGACACGGGCCGGCATGCGCGGCATCCCCGCCTCCACGAGCTGCGCGGCGAACCGTTCCACGAACCGCGACACGGTCTCCGGATCGCGCCCCGCCCCCGTGTCCGTCGCGCCCGAATCCGCCCTCGACTCCGTCATGTCCTCACCCTAACCCTGATTTATACGATTCCTTAACTTCACAATTTTCTGAAAGAAGCGTACGTTCGCGTGCATGACGAAGGCCATCACGGTCTCGGGACTGCACAAGTCCTTCGGCCGTACCCACGCCCTCACCGGCCTCGACCTCAGCGTCGAACGCGGCGAGGTGCACGGTTTCCTCGGTCCGAACGGCGCCGGGAAGTCCACCACCCTCCGCGTCCTGCTGGGCCTCCTCCGCGCGGACTCCGGCGCCGCGCAGGTGCTCGGCCGCGACCCGTGGACCGACGCCGTGGAGATCCACCGCCGCATCGCGTACGTCCCCGGCGACGTGACCCTGTGGCGCAACCTCTCCGGCGGCGAGGTCGTCGACCTGTACGGCAGACTCCGCGGCGGCCTGGACGAGCGCCGCCGCGCCGAGCTGACCGCGCGGTTCGAGCTGGACCCGACGCGCAAGTGCCGTACGTACTCCAAGGGCAACCGGCAGAAGGTCGCCCTGGTCGCCGCCTTCGCCTCGGACGTGGACCTGCTGATCCTGGACGAGCCGACCTCGGGCCTGGACCCGCTGATGGAGGAGGTCTTCCAGTCCTGCGTGGCCGAGGAGCGGGACCGGGGCCGTACCGTCCTGCTCTCCTCGCACATCCTCAGCGAGGTGGAGACGCTGTGCGACCGGGTCTCCATCGTGCGCAAGGGCCGTACGGTGGAGAGCGGTTCGCTGGCGGAGCTGCGGCATCTGACCCGGACCAGCGTGCGGGCGGAGCTGCGCGGCGACCCGGCCGGCCTCACCGGACTCCCCGGGGTGCACGACCTCGACGTACAGGGCCACCGCGTCCACCTCCAGGTGGACACCGACCGGCTGGACGGCGTCCTGCGCGCCCTCACCGCCGTGGGCGTCCGCTCGCTGACCTCCACCCCGCCGACGCTGGAGGAGCTGTTCCTGCGGCACTACGAGGAGGAGACGCCGGCGCCGGCGGAGGTGGCCGCACGATGACGACCACGGCCGCAGCCCCCGACGTCCACCCCGGTCTCCACCCCGCCTCCACCCTCACCGCCACCCCCGCCCTCCTCCGCTTCGCCCTCCGCCGCGACCGCGTCCAACTCCCCCTCTGGGCCGGGGTGAACGCCCTGATGGTCCTCTCCATGCCCGGCACCCTCCAGGGCCTGTACGCCACGGCGGCCGAACGCGCCTCCCTGCGCGCCCAGATGACCGCCAACGCCTCGCTGCGCGCCCTCACCGGGCCCCTGCTGGACGACTCCGTGGGCGGCCTGACCGCGTGGCGCGCGGGCGTGTACGCCGGGCTGCTCGCCGCCGCGATGAGCCTGCTGATCGTCGTACGGCACACCCGGGACGAGGAGGAGAGCGGCCGGGCGGAACTCCTCGCCTCGGCGGCGGTGGGCCGCCGGGCCCCGCTGACGGCGGCGCTGCTCGCGGCGGCGGTCGCGAACGCCGTACTGGCACTGCTGCTCGCCGCCGGCATGGCGGCGTACGGCGTCCGGGGCGCGGTGGCGCTCGCGCTCGGCGTCGCGGGCACCGGCCTCGTCTTCGCCGGGGTCGCGGCGGTCGCGGCGCAGCTCACGCAGAGCGCGCGGCTGGCGCGGGGGCTGACCTCGGCGGTGCTGGGGGCGGCGTTCGTGCTGCGCGCGGCGGGGGATTCGGCCCGCGCGGACGGTTCCGCCCCGCTGACCTGGCTGTCCCCGCTGGGCTGGCAGGAGAACCTGCGGCCGTACGCGGGGGAACGCTGGTGGGTCCTGCTGCTGTTCGCGGCGGCGGTTGTGGCTTTCGGCGCCCTCGCCTTCACCCTCGCGGCCCGCCGTGACCTGGGGATGAGCTTCCTGCCGACCCGTCCGGGCCCGGCCCGGGGCCGCCTGGGCAGCGCGGCGGGCCTGGCCTGGCGGCTCCAGCGGGGCGCGCTGCTGGGCTGGAGTGCCGGGTTCTTCCTGGCGGGGGTCGTCTACGGCGGTCTCACCCAGGGCGCGACCCGGATGATGGGCGACAACGAGGGGGTACGGCAGCTCCTGGAGCGGATGGGCGGCCGTGCGGGCGCGGAGGACGCGTTCCTCTCCGCGATGACGGGGATGCTGGGCCTGGTCGCGGCCCTGTACATCGTCTCGTCGGTGCTCCGCCTGTCCGCGGAGGAGACGTCGGGGAGGGCGGAGCCGATCCTCGCGTGCGCGGTGAGCCGTCTCCGCTGGGCCGCGAGCCACCTGACGGTGTCCTTCGCGGGCTCGGGCGCCCTGATGCTCCTGGCCGCCCTGGGCTTCATGGCGGGCTACGGCAAACGCCCCCTGGCCCTCCTGGAAGCCTGCCTGGTCCAGCTCCCCGCGATCTGGACGCTGGGCGCCCTGACGGTCCTCCTCTACGGCCTCCTGCCCCGCGCGGCGTCGATCGCCTGGGCCGCGGCCGGCGCGACCCTCCTCCTCGGCTGGGTGGGTCCCGCCCTGAACGCCCCCCAAGCCCTCCTGAACCTCTCCCCGTACACCCACCTCCCCAAGCTCCCGGGCGCCGAGCCGCAAGGGGCCCCCGTGGCCGCCCTCCTGGGCGTGACGGTCGTACTGACGTGCGCGGGGCTCATGGGTATCCGCAGGCGCGACCTGGCGGGCTGAGGGGAGGGGCCGACAGCCGTCGCTCCGAACGCGTCCGCCCCCGCCGGGCCCTGCGCCGCACCCGTGCTGAAGTTGTCCGGAAACGGTCTGACCGCAGGCGCCGTGAACCGGGGAACGATCATCATCGAGCTGGTGATCGCCGCACCGCCGATCCGCCCGGAGCGCCGGCGAACACCGACGGCCGCGCCGCGGTGGGCGCGATGCCGGACCACGTCGAACCGGCGCCGCCGCGCGCGGGCCGCCTGACACCTCGGGGAGAGACACATGGCCGCGGACACCATCATCGAGTGCGGCAAGGGCCACGTCTTCTGGGGGACTTGGATTCCCGGAGTCTCGCTGACCACCATCCGGCTCGGCCCGCGCCGGCTGGGCCTGTGCAAGGCGGGCCGGCATCTGTCGCTGCTGCGCCGGGTGGACGAGAGCGAGCTGACGGCCGGGCAGCGCGCCACCCTGTTCGACGCGCCGTGACGGGGGAGGCACGCCTGGAAGGGGTCGTACGCCTGGAGGGGGTCGTCGCCGGGTACCGGCGCCGCCCGGTGCTCGGCCCGGTCGACACCGAACTCACCCCCGGAGTGCACGCCCTGCTCGGGCGCAACGGCGCCGGCAAGACCACGCTCATGCGGGTCCTGGCCGGCATCCTGCCGCCGCTCGCCGGGCGCGTGCTGATCGGCGGCACCGACCTGGCCGCCGACCGCGAGGCGAAGCGGGCGATCGGGACACTGGCCCACCGGGCCGCGCTCAGCCCGCAGTTGAGCGTGCGGGACAACCTGGAGTTCTGGGCGCGGGTGCGGGGCCTGGACGGGGCACGGCGCGCCGCGCGGATACGGGAGGCGGCCGAGCGGTTCGGCATCGAGGGGCTGCTCGGCCGGCGTACCGCCCGGCTCAGCCGGGGCCAGCTCCAGCGGGCCGACCTGGCCAGACTCACCCTGACCGACCCGCGGGTCCTGCTGCTCGACGAGCCGCTGACGGGACTCGACCCGGTCAGTGCCGAGCGGACCCGCGAACTCGTACGGTCCTGGGGCGCGGACAGGACCGTCCTGTACTCCACGCACAGCGTGCCCGAGGCGATGACGCTCGCCTCCCGGATGCTGGTCCTCGGCGGCGGGTCGCTCACCGCGCTGCCGGTGTCGCGGGACCCGGGGGACGACGCGGAGTCGTCCGCGTACGACCTGCGCACCTCGCGCCGGGGCGGAGCCTGGGAGCGGGCCGAGGTGGGGCTGGACACGACGATCGGGGCGCACATCGCGGGCCTGGTCGCCGACGGCATCGAGGTCACCGACGTACGCCCCGTGTCCACCGGCGCCGCCGCCACCCGGACCGCGCTCGAAGCCTCCATCCACCGACTCCTGGACGATCCCTCATGACCACCGGCCGCCTCCTCGGCGCCCTGCTGCTGCGCACCTGGCGCCAGCAGGGCCGGCAGGCCCTGCTCGTTCCCGCCGCGACGGGCACGGGCCTGGTGGCCCTGCTGCTCGTCCTGCCGCACGTCTTCCCCGGCGCGGTCCACGGAGGGCTTGTCGCCGCCGACAACGGCCTGGTCGCGGTGGCCGGTCTGCACTCCACCACGTCCCGCGCGCTGAGCACCGCGCTGCTCGTCGCGCCCACGCTGCTCGGGGTGGCCGCCGCGCTGATCACGGGGGCGGTCAGCCGCGCCGTCGTCTCCGGGGACCTGGGGAGCGGCGCCATGGAGGCACTGCTCGCCTCCCCGGTCCGGCTGCGCTCGGTGTACGTCGCCTACACCGCGTGCGCGCTGATCGCCGGGGCGCTGTCCTGGCTCGTGCTCGTCCTCGCTTTCACCGGACTCGCCTGGGCGGCCCTGGCGTTCGGCGGCAGCGGTGTCCGTCTCAGCCCCGGGTATCTGTCGCTGGGGCTGCTCGTCCCGGCGGCCTCCGTGCTGTGGGCCGCGTCCGCCACCGTGTTCACCGGCTTCTGCCGGCCCGCCGGACTGCGCCCGACGGCCGGGCTCGGCGGCGTCGCCCGCACGGTGGCCCTGCTCCCCGCCCTGGGCGCGACGACGGTCAGCGGCATGCGCCCCGAGGCGTACACGACGATCACGGGCTGGTACGTGGGCGGCACGCTGACCCTGACGGCCGTGCTGCTCGTCCTGATGCCGCCGGTCTTCCGGGTGGAACGCGTTCTGGAGTAGCCGGAGGCGCGGAAACCAGCCGATCTGCGCCCTCGCGTGTGTCGTGCTCGCGCGGCCGCTCAATAAACTCCGACGATGGACAACATACGGTGCACCCAATGCGGCACGGTGGGGCTGGAACCGGGCTTCGTCGAGGACTCCGGACAAGGTGCTCGCGGGTTCGCGCGGTGGATCGCGGGATCTCTCCAGCTGGGTCCGCTCGGCAACGCCAAGAGGCTGGGCCGGCCGCGCCGGCGGATCGACGCCTGGCGCTGCCCGGCCTGCGCCCACCTGGAACTGTTCGCCGCCGAGCGGGCCTAGGCCGCGGGCCGGGCAGCGAGAAATCCGGTGTCGCCGAGGGCCGCCGGGGTTCTAGCCTGCGGACCGTGCATCAGCCTCGAAGGCGCGACCGTCGCCCGGCTCGCCGCGTGTCGTCGGAACCGGCTCGGTACCGGGCGTTCCGTATCCCCGACACGGGCGCCGATGTGGTCCTGGTCGGCTACTTCTCCGCGAAACAGAAGGACTTCGACACCCTGATGGCATCGGCGGCCGCCGAGCTGGAGGCGCACGGCGCCCGGGTCGTCGCGCGCATCGTGCAACGCCGAGGCGTCTCGTCCGGCGGCGCCCGGAAGATGGCGCTGCCCTACTCCTCACGAACCCTGCTGAGCCACGGCAAAGTACGCGAACTGGCGCAGACCTGTGCCCGGACCGACCCCGACGCAGTGATCTTCACCGCCCCCCTGACCACCCGCCAACGGCACACACTCCCAGACCTGCTCGGCCACCCCGTGGCAACCCTCTCCGACCTCCTCCCCACCCCCCGGAAAGACCACCCGCCCCAGTGACCACCACCGGAACGGCACGTTGACTCCGCCCCCGAGCCAAGCCACCAACCCCCCTTGGGAAGCTCAGGACCCATGTCGCCGTTCGTCCACCCACCGCTGCGCCTCCGCGAGATCCGCAGCGGTACCGACAGGCCCGTACGCGAACCCGTCCCACTTCTCCAGCACCCGGGGCTCATCGGGCCGCACGTGGCCGCCCTCACCATGAAGTGGCCGGTGCCGCCGGTAGACGTCCATCGGCGGCCGCCGCCGCTTCTCGTACGCCGCGAGCGGCTTGTCCTCGTCGACCCGGGGAAAGGCCCTGGCCGGCTGGTTCGGCGGCCCGGGCCGCGCGTGCTTGCCCATGCTCCAAGGCTCTCAGGCGGCGATGTCGGTCGGTCGTGCCGCAGCGAGATCCGTGGCGCGGTCCCGTACCGCATCCGCTGCGGCGGTCCGGTACGGGCGGGCGGCATCCAGCAGGGTGTTGAGCCGGGAGATGACGAGGGCGGAGTCGACCCGGGCCGCCTCGTCCAGGGCTTGCTGCGCGGCAGCCGCGGCCTGCTCGGGCTCGCCCTCGTCGAACAGGGCGGCGGCCAAGCCGATCCGGTCCATGACACGCACCCGCTCGAACCCCGGTCGCCTGAGTGCGAGGGCGTCGGTGAAGTGCGCGCTCGCGGCGCGGGTTCGGCCGATGCGGTGCAGGTCGCGGGCGGAGACTGCCCGTGCACCGGCGTGCTCGGCGGCGTCGAAGTACGCCATCCACTCCGGAACGCCGTCGCCCAAGCCGTCGGTCACCAGCTCGTCGGCGGCGCCGAGGTGCCGGTCGGCCCGGCGCTCGTCGCCGAGGGCTGCGTGCACCCGTCCCGTCTGCGAGGCGACCAGTGCCTTGGCCGCGGGCAGGCAGGCCTTCTCTGCGGCAACGCCGAGCAGGCCGAGGGCGTCGCCGGGGTGCCCGAGGTAGATCATCTGGTGGGACATGCGGGTGACGATCTCCACGCCACGATCCCGCTGCCCGGCTTCGGAGGCGGCGTAGATGCCGTAAGACCAGTACCGCTGGGCGGTGGCGTACCGGCCGCAGTCGTGGCTGACCCACCCGGCCAGCGCAGCCAGGTCGGCGGTGGCCGCGAACACCCGGGTCTTCAGCGCGGGCGGGACTCCGTCCTGGATGCGGCGGGCGACTTCGGCGAGCTGCGCGACGATCGCTGAGCGGTACAGACCGCCGCCCTTGGAGGCGTCGGCCTTCGCGAAGAACGCGGTGACCTCTTCCAGGGCCGTGGTGGTGTCGGTGTCGAAGCCCTTGGTGTCGCGGTTCAGCCGACGCGCGGTGCCGCCCAGCATCCGCTCGGCGGCCAGGATCAGCGGGGCACCGAGGGCCAGCTTGAGGGCTTCGCGGCGGTCGAAGAACAGGTCCATCTGGGTCCATCCGGCAAGAGTCTGAGCCGCTGTCTCGGTCAGCAGGGGGAGCTGGATGTTGTCCAGTGCGGGACCGGCGGACGTCAGACCCAGATCACCCGGGGTGAGGGGGTGGCCAAGTGCCTCGGACAGCACCGCCGCCAGGAGCGCGGGCACAGGCGGGCGCGGCCGTTCGCCGTCGATCCAGCGACGGACGCGAGTGGCGTCCGGGGCGATCTGCCGATGACCTCGGCGTATCGCCTCAGCGGTGATCCGGCGCGCGATCTCGCCGTGTGACAGGCCGGAGATCAGGATCCACAGTGCAAGATGCGGATTGCTCGGTCTGCTCGGCACCGATGCCTCACCTCCCCTGACTCGCGGTCACGGAGCGTGTCAGTTTCGCCACGGTTCGCGGTACCTACGGTACTGGTCACTGATGGCGCGGGAGGTTGATTCTGCTGAAGCGGTAGTCGCTCGGCTATCCGCATGAGGCAAGGGGAAGGACGAACGCATGGCGACGCTTGCACCGCAGGCTCCGTGGGCGATGCGGCTGGTCACCGACCGGCTTCCGGTCGGCCCGCCGTCGTACGCCACGGTGACGTTCGACGCGGCCACCCAGACCGCCGCGTACGCCGACGACGCCGGCCAGGCCGTGGAGATGGGAAAGCACGGTACGAGTAAGACCACCGGTACCGCGTCGGTGTCCGGCGGCGGCGACGGGCAGGACCCTCAGCCGCAGACCCAGGACGACCACACCACCGACTACGAGTCGGACTGACGATGGCCTCCACCGTCCTGGTTGTCACCGCGCTGGAGGACGTCACTGCGGACCGCGTCATCGCCGCGCTGAACGAGCGCGAGGTGCCCGTCGTCCGCGTCGACCCGGCCGACATCGCTCGCGACTTGGCCTTCCGCGCCCACATCGGCGCCGGAGCGCCTGTCTGGACCGGACGGCTGGTCACCGACAGCCGGGACGTGGAGTTGGGGGAGGTGGCGGCGGTGTACTACCGCCGCCCCACTCCCTACGTCACCCGCTACCGGTATCTGCCCGTCCAGCAGCGCGACTTTGCCGCTGCCGAGGCCCGGCACGGGTTCGGAGGAGTGCTGAATCACCTGCACGGTGCCTTCTACGTGAACCATCCGTCGGCGGTCACAGCCGCGGACTTCAAACCTGCTCAGCTTCAGCTCGCGACGCGGCTCGGCCTGGCGATCCCGCCGACGCTGGTCACCAACGATCCCGAAGCGGCAAGGGAGTTCGCCGCCCACCACGGCCCCATCGTCTACAAGACCTTCCGCGGGCTGCCCCGCGACGAGGCAGGGCGCACCGGTGCGATCTGGACCCAGCGCGTCGACCCGGCCACCTTCGACGACTCGCTGGCAGTGACCGCGCACCTGTTCCAGGCGGAGATCCCCAAGACCGGCGATGTGCGCGTCACGGTGGTCGGCCGCCGCGTGTTCGCCCAGCAGATCGCCGCCCCGGACGGGGCGCTGGACTGGCGCCGTGGCGACTGGGACGCGCTGATTCACGCTCCGGTCTCCGTCCCCGCCGGGATCGAGGCTGCCCTGCAGCGCTACCTGGCCACCTTCGGCCTGGTCTTCGGCTGCTTCGACTTCGCTCTCACGGGCGACGGAGGGACCCCTCGGGACTGGACGTTCATCGAATGCAACCCGAACGGTCAGTGGGGCTGGCTGCCTGACGCGGCCGCTGTCACCGAGGCGTTCGCCGACCTTCTGCAGAACGGAGGTGCGCCGTGAGCACGAGCGGCGACCTGGAGGCCGACGCGGCCGAACTGCGAGCCCGTCTGACCCGTTCCCTCGCCGAGCAGGGACTGGACGTGGAGTGGACGCGAACGGTGGCTACGGTGCCCCGGCACCGTTTCGTGCCGGGCTTTTATCTGCCTGCCGACGAACGCGACGTACAGGGCCTGACGGTGTGGAAGCCGGTCACCGCCGAACTCGACCATGACCGCTGGCTGTCGGCCGCGTACTCCGACGCCACACTCAT
The DNA here is from genome assembly GCF_040703155.1 of Streptomyces sp. NPDC005435. Lineage (NCBI taxonomy): Bacteria > Bacillati > Actinomycetota > Actinomycetes > Kitasatosporales > Streptomycetaceae > Streptomyces > Streptomyces sp. NPDC005435. The sequence continues at coordinate 194,286 of NZ_JBEXEQ010000001.1, read as the reverse complement.
CACGCAGTTCGACGGCGATGAGGCCGACTGGAAGGACCCGCGGTTGAGGCGGGGCGGAGCCCCCACTTCCTCCTCCACACTGCCGTCGCTGGTGGTGCGGATGTGGGCGGACGCCGACGTCACCGAAGGGCACACGGTGCTGGAAATCGGCACGGGCACCGGCTACTCCACCGCCCTCGCGTGCGAACGCCTGGGTTCCGCGCGGGTGACCTCCATCGAGGTTGACCCGCATAGGCTCGGCCAGGCGGCCGACGCGCTGTACGCCTGCGGCTACACCCCCACCCTGGCGGTGGCAGACGGGCTGTACGGCTACTGGCCCGAGGCGCCGTTCGACCGGATTGTGGCCGCCTGCTCCTTCCGCGCAGTCCCCCCGACTCTGCTCGCTCAGACCAGGCCGGGCGGAAAGATCCTGTTGACCCTCTCAGGCTGGCTGTACGGCTACGCCCGCGTACTGCTGACCGTGCACGGCGACGGCACCGCGGAAGGTCGGCTGCTGCCCGGCACGGTCTCCTTCATGTCCGCGCGCACCCACGCGGCGCCGGCGTTCGGCAACCCCGCCCACTGGGCCGCAGCCCTCCCGGAGTCCGGGCGCGTCGCCCGGCACGGCCCGGAGCGCGTCATGGCCGGGACCGAGGAGGCGTTCCATCTGCGCTTTCTCGCCCAGTGCGCCGTACCGGACGCGCAAATGACGGTCGTGGGTGATGTCGTGCGGCTGGTCGACGTCGTCACCGGCTCCGCCGCCACCCTCACTCCGGGCGAGGGACGGTGGGAGGTCCGCGAGTGTGGACCCGTGCGCCTGTGGGCGCGGATCGAGCGCGTGCTGACCGCGTACGACGAGGCAGGCCGTCCCGGCCCGGAGGCCTTCACGCTCCGCGTCGACGGCGGCGGCCAGCATCTCCGGCATCCCCACCTCCCCGACCTGTCACTTCCCCTTGTGCGTGCCGGGCGGAGCCACCCGCGCCGGTAGCGCTGGGCGCAGAATCACCCGTTCCGGTGACCGTCGCCGCAACGGCACATTGACCCAGCCGCGAAGGCAGGCCGTCACCGCCCTACCCCGCGAACTCCTCGAACACCCCCGTCAGCTCCGTCGCCACCGACCCCGCGTCGCGGCCCTCGATGCGGTGGCTGGGGATGAAGTGGATGAGGTCGCCGTCCTTGAAGAGGGCGATGGAGGGGTCGGAGGGTGGGATGTCGGGGAAGAGGGAGCGGGCGCGGGCGGTGGCGTCCAGGTCGTGTTCGGCGAAGACCGTCAGGAGGCGGTCGGGGCGCTTGGGCGCGTTCTCCAGGGCCTGGCGGACGCCGGGACGGCCCATCCCGGCCGCGCTGCCTTTCACGGAGTTGAAGAACAGCAGGGTCAGGCCCTTCGTGCCCGCCAGGTTCGCGCGGTCCACGTCCTCGGCCGTGAGCAGCTCCGTGAAGCCGATCGAGGTCAGCTCTTCCGTCATGGGCCGGACGAGGAGGGGGGAGTACGGCATGACGGGTCGTCCTTACGTACGGAGATCATGTGCGTACGCAGAGTAGTTACACCTCGCGCCCCCACCCCTCACCCCCGCGGCACCACCAGCCCCCACGCCCCCTCCGCCACCCGCCAGGTGCGACGCCGTACCGGACCGGAGGTCACCGCGTCCGCGCGGTAGCGGAAGTCCTCCCCCGTCACCGTGATCGTGCGGGCGGAGGTGACGACGGAGGAGGTGGATTCCGAGAAGGGGTGGATCTCCACCGAGGCCACGCCGTGCCCGGACGGCGTCACCGACACCGCCTCCACCGGATGGTCCAGGTCCGTCACCGTCTCCCCGTCGATCTCGACCCGGAGCCGGACCGCAGGGCGGTACGCCACCCGGCGGACCAGGGACCGCAGCCAGGGGTGGGCGGGCGAAGCGCCGACCGGTTCCGGGACGGAGGCCCGGGCCGACGCCGGCGGTATCCCGAGGCACCCCAGCACCACCCCGTCGCTGTCGTCCACCAGGAGGTCCAGCCGCCGCACGGACCCCTCCAGGACCGCACGGGCGGCGGCCACCGCCCCCGGCGGCACCCCCAGCGACCGCGCGAGCGAAGCCGCGCCCACCGGCACCACCGACACCGCGCAGTCGGAAAGCTCCCGGTGCCGGTGCAGCAGGCTCACCGCGCGGACCAGTGCCGCGTCGTCCCCGACCACCACCGGCCGCCGGGACCCCCGTCTGCCCAGCACCCGGGCGAACTCCTCGGGAGAGTCCGGCAGGCACACCTTCGCCGCCGCACCCGCGCTGAGCACGTCTTTCGCTATCCGAACGGACTCCCCGTCCCCCTGCCGTGCCGCCGGGTCGATGATCACCAGGAGCTGATCGGACGTCGCGGAAGTCGCCACCTCGGTCCTGCCTCGCTTCCTCGGGTAGCATCTTTGTGCAAGAGCCCCTTGCGCTATTGCGCCAGGGGCTTCGTCTATTCCGGGGCATCCGGTCCGACGGGTTGTGCGGCCAATGACGGTCGCGGGCGGTACACGGCGACGAGGCGACGAAACCTCTTCGCCCACGCCCCGACCTTGGACATGCCCCGCCCGGAAGGGGTGTACGCGCGTGCCCGCACTTGTGCTGCTCGGTGCTCAGTGGGGTGACGAAGGCAAGGGGAAGGCGACCGACCTGCTCGGTGGCTCGGTGGACTATGTAGTGCGCTACCAGGGCGGCAACAACGCCGGCCACACGGTCGTCGTGGGCGACCAGAAGTACGCGCTCCACCTCCTCCCTTCCGGAATCCTCTCACCCACCTGTACGCCGGTCATCGGCAACGGTGTCGTCGTCGATCCCTCGGTCCTGCTCTCCGAGCTGAGCGGTCTGAACGAGCGCGGCGTCGACACGTCGAAGCTCCTCATCAGCGGAAACGCGCACATCATCACGCCGTTCAACGTGACGATGGACAAGGTCTCCGAGCGCTTCCTCGGCAAGCGGAAGATCGGTACGACCGGCCGCGGCATCGGCCCGACCTACGCGGACAAGATCAACCGCGTCGGCATCCGCGTCCAGGACCTCTACGACGAGTCGATCCTCCTCCAGAAGGTGGAAGCCGCGCTCGACGTCAAGAACCAGATGCTCACCAAGCTCTACAACCGCCGCGCGATCGCCGCGGACCAGGTGGTCGAGGAGCTGCTGGGCTACGCGGAGCAGATCAAGCCGTACGTCGCCGACACCGTCCTGGTCCTCAACCAGGCGCTGGAGGACGACAAGGTCGTGCTGTTCGAGGGCGGTCAGGGCACCCTGCTCGACATCGACCACGGCACGTACCCCTTCGTCACCTCCTCCAACCCGACCGCCGGCGGTGCCTGCACCGGCTCCGGCGTCGGCCCGACGAAGATCAGCCGCGTGATCGGCATCCTGAAGGCGTACACCACGCGCGTCGGCTCGGGTCCGTTCCCGACCGAGCTGTTCGACGAGGACGGCGAGGCGCTGCGCCGCATCGGCGGCGAGCGCGGTGTCACCACCGGCCGTGACCGCCGCTGCGGCTGGTTCGACGCGGTGATCGCCCGCTACGCCACGCGCGTCAACGGTCTCACCGACTTCTTCCTCACCAAGCTGGACGTGCTCACCGGCTGGGAGGAGATCCCGGTCTGCGTCGCGTACGAGATCGACGGCAAGCGCGTCGAGGAACTCCCGTACTCCCAGAGCGACTTCCACCACGCGAAGCCGATCTACGAGACGCTGCCCGGCTGGTCCGAGGACATCACCAAGGCGAAGTCCTTCTCCGACCTGCCGAAGAACGCGCAGAACTACGTGAAGGCGCTGGAGGAGATGTCCGGCGCCCCGATCTCCGCCATCGGCGTCGGCCCCGGCCGCGACGAGACGATCGAGATCAACTCGTTCCTGTAAAGGGACATGTTCCCGCGCGGGGACATGGAGAAGGGGCCCGCACCGACCGACCGGTGCGGGCCCCTTTTTTTCCTGCGCGCTCCCGGGTCAGGGGCGCTTGCCGGTGACGGTGACCGACTTCGTCTTCTCGCGGTTCTGGGCGTAGTCCACCGAGCGGAACTTCAGCACGTGCTTGCCCTTGCCGTGCACCGTGACGGGGGAGGTGTACTTCTTCCAGCCGCCGCCGTCGAGCCGGTACTCGGTCCTGGCCACGCCGGAGATGCGGTCCTTGGCGGTCAGGGTGACGCACACGTCCGAGCGGTTGGCGCCGTACCCGGTGGAGCACGGCGCGACGCGGGCCTTGGTGACCGGCGGCTCGGTGTCCAGCGGGAGGTTCAGCTCGGCCTCGCTCGGGGTCAGCTCGTCCTCGCGGGTCGGGGGCGGTACGTCGCCCGAGGCCTCGGTGCGGCCGACCGCGCCGACGCGCAGCAGCACGTTGCTCCAGTCGTCGAAGCCGGTGAGCGTCGTGCGCTGGCCGTCGTTGTTGACGTCGAAGGAGACCGGCGCCGTTTCGATCATGCCGTTGCAGTTCCAGTCGACCTGGCCGTCCGCGGCGGGCACCAGGACGAAGGAGCCGCCGTTGCTGCCCGGGCACCAGTGCCGGACGTCGTAGTTCCCGCTGCTCGTGGGGTACGACCGCTCGTTCAGGCTGTTCTCGTTGAGCGAGGTGTTCTGGCGGGAGAGGTCGGTGAGGCCGGTGGTGGTGCCGGACGTCAGACCGAACTGGTAGAGGTAGTTCATCGAGCTGAAGTACTGCGGCTTGTTGTTGACGTTCTGGTCGCCGCCGTGCTCCAGGTTGAGGTTGTGCCCCAGCTCGTGCAGGAAGGTGCCCGCCTGCTCGGCGACCGTGCCCACCTGGCCCGCGAAGCTGCCCAGGCTGACGATGAGGTCACTGCCCGGGGTGGGGGCGATGCCGCTGGAGTCGGTGCCGGAGTTCAGGTTGTGGGCCGAGATGGCGTAGTGGAAGACCGGCGCCCGGCCGGTGCTGGTGAAGCCGCCCGTCTGGTTCTTGATCGTGTTGAAGGCGTTCCACTGGTACATGCCGTTGACCGCGGTGCCCAGGTTGGTCTGCTCCGGCAGCTGCCGGGCCGTGCTCAGGGTGCCCCAGGTCGCGTTGGTCGCGAAGTTCATGATGCTGTTCGGCCCGGCGTCCACGTGCAGGTTGATGCCGGTCGACGGCGAGTGCCGGGAGTACGGCGAGTTCGCGAAGGCGTCGACCACCTGCTTGATGGCGGCGGGCGCGAGCGCGTGGCTGTGGTTGTCGTTCGCCATCCAGTCGAGCTGGACGAAGATGTCCGGCTTGTTGACCGTGGCCCCCATCGCGGGCAGGTCGATGAACTTCAGCCCCGGGCCGGGCGCGGTGTGGGCGCTGCCGTCGGCGGGGTTGATGTAGATGCCGTTCCGCTTCCAGCTGTCGGGGATGCCGTCGCAGGTCGTGGAGTTGCAGTCGAAGGTGAAGTCGACGGTCGGGTTGATGCCCTGGCCGCCGCTGCGGCTGATCACATAGCCGGACGGCGCCGACTGGGTGTACGTGGCGTCGCCGACGACGGGCGCGTCCCAGGTGATCTGTGTCCGGTTGGTCTCCCGGTAGATGTTGAAACTGACATTCCCGAAGTTGCCGCGCGGGTCGCCGCAGGCGTCGAGACTCCAGCTCGCGGTGGCGCCCGCGTTGACGCGCTCCGGCAGATTCGCGGGGCACCCGTTGTAGCTGAAGGGCCCCAGGGTCAGATCGCGGTCGCTGTTGTTGGTGAACCTCACCGTCAGCTGGGTGCCCGCGCGCTGTGCGGCGGCCGTCGCCCCGGCCGTCGCCAGCATGAGCAGGGTGACGGCCAGGGCCATGATGCCCAGCGCCGTGCGCCCTTGGTAACGCTGTGTATTCATGGCCGCACGGTAGGGCTACGCCCGGTGTCCACCCCGTACGGCTCGTCGTACGGTCACTCTGCTGGCCGCCCGCCAGGTGCGGGGCGCCCTCCGGCGGGGTGCGATCGGGGTATGAGCGGCGACCAGGGTGTGCGGTGCCGGGGGCCCTACGGAGGTGCGGGTGACGCCTCCCTCCGGGGGCCCGACTGTGTGGACCCGGCCGTGTTCGAGGTCGTACGGCAGGGGCGGGCATCGCTCATGGTGTGCCCGCTGCATCTGGGGCCGTCGCTGTTGGTGGGGACGGGGGTGCTGTGGCCGCCGGTGATCAGGCTCGTCGGGCGCCCGTGACGAACGGGGTCCACACCGTGGCGGACACGGTGCGGCGGGGGCTCAGCTGAACACGATCATCGAGCCCTGGGCGAGCGAGCGGGTGGCGGCGGCGTGCAGGCCGAGCCAGACGTGCCGTTCCCGGGCGAAGGGGCTCGGGTCGTAGGGCGCGGGCGCGGCGGCCTCTTCCAACTCGGTCGGTGCCGAGGGGGGTTGGGGAGCGGCCGGCGGGTTGGCGGGGTCGATGCCGAGGGCCGGGGCGATGTGCTCCAGCTCGCGCAGCAGGGAGTGGGTGGAGCCCAGGGGGCCGCCGCCCGCGAGGAGTTCGTCGTTCGACAGCGGGTGCGGGAAGTCCACGGGGACGTACGCGCCCGCGTGGTCGTAGTGCCAGACCAGGTGCGACTGCTGGGCGGTGTTCTCGAACATCTCCAGCAACTGCTCGTAGTCGCCGCCGAGTTCGTCCACGGGCGTGACCGGCAGGCCGCAGACCTGGAGCAGGTAGACGCGGCGCAGGAAGTGCAGGGCGTCGTAGTCGAAACCGGCGACGGGGGCGACGTCGCCGGACAGGCCCGGCATGTACGGGAACACGGGGACCGTCGGGAGCCCGGCGTCGGTCAGCGCGCCGTTGTAATGCGCGAGTTCCTCGGCGAACGGGTTGTCCGGGGCGTGGCACAGCACGTCCACGAGAGGGACCAGCCACAGGTCGCAGGCCAAGGAGAGCTCCTCGCACGTCGGGGGCGCGTCGGGTGTCGCGGGCTGACAAGCGTAATGCGTGCCGGTCAGGCGGGCGGGTTCTGTGCGGCGGGTGCTTCGGGATCGTGCGCCGCGGCCGCCCGCGTGACGGTGCGCCGGTACTCCTGAGGGCGATACGACCGGGCTGCGGGATAATCCGCCAAGTGAAACGACGAGTAAGAGAACTTACTCTTTTCTTGAACTGGTGGCCATCGGCTTACCGCACCCTCACCGGTCACGATGTTTGAATCGAATTCACCTTGTCGATCGTGTGTGGAACCTCAAATTCCGCGCAGTTTTAAGGCCAGCTGTCGACTTCTCGTAGATTTGGTAATTCCTTTCGCATAGTGTTCCGGCATCGATCACTCCTGATCGTTTCGAGCCCGGCGCAATCCGGGATTCTTCGGGGAGAGGTTTGCGTATGCGTGGGAAGACCAGGCCGGCACTCAGGGCGGCTCTGACGACTACGGCAGTGGCAACATTGGTGGTTCTGGGCGTCACCACGGGGAATTCACCGGCTTTCGCCGCGTGCACGGACGCGGTGTCGCCCGGAGGCGGCGGTTGCGGAAGCACGTCGAGCCCTTCCCCCACGCCCAGCCCGACGGACACCGACGTCAAGCCGGGTGACGACGGAACGCTGCCGAGCGGCGGTCCCACCGTGACGCCGAGCCCGGAGACGACGGTGACGGCCGTGAGCGGGCCGCCCACCATCAAGGGCACCTTCACGCTGGGTTCCGGTGCCCCGCTGGCCAATGCCGCGGTCGTCCTGACCTCGGTCGACTCGGTGCCCACCGACGGCTCCCTGGTGACGCCCACGCAGGTCGGCACGGCTACGACCGGCGCCGACGGATCGTGGTCGTTCACCCTGCCCGCCACGCTTCCGAGCGCTTTACAGGCGTACGCGGACGCCAACGACGGCGTCCTCTCGCTGCAGGCGACGGCCACGGGCACCGCGCCCGACGGCACGATTCTGTCGGGCAGCGACTACCTCGACGCCGGTGTCGCCACCGGGCCGGCCACCACGCAGAGTTCCGCCGACGCCCGCGCGGAAGCCCCCCTCTCCGTGGCGCTGCACCCGCTCACGGTCAGCCAGGCCGACTCCCAGGCGCTGAGCGACGCCTCCTCGGACGGCACGTCGGACCCGGCGAACGCCCCCGCCGGCGCGGCCGACGGCACCCCGCTGGAGACCTCGTCCTCAAGCCCCGACGGAAGTGACGACGGGAGCGACGCCACCGACCCGGATGCCGCGCCCTCGGCGCAGTGGCAGTCCGCGGACGGCCAGTCCACCACCGGCTACAACCCCGATGTCGTGGGCGGAAAGGACTACAGCGCGGTCGCCCCCGCCAAGACCTCTCCGAACGCCTGCTACCAGTCCACCAAGGTCATCAAGGACGGCATCCGCTACACCACCGTCGGCGAGAGCCACGCCTTCTACGACGCGCAGGCGGCGTTCGAGTTCAACGACACCCTGTCGGAGTCCATCGGTGTCGAGGTGAGCGCGAACGGGAAGGACTGGTCGCTCAGTGGGCGCGTCGCGCGGAAGTCCAGCACCGGGCACGCCACCGGGTTCACGAACAAGGGACCCTACTGGGCCAAGCAGTGGCGGGTGCCGATCGAGTTCAAGGAGACCGCCACCTACCTGAACTGCGGCGGTGGCAGCAGCACCACGTACGGCATCGTGCCGGTGAAGTACAAGGTGCCGTCCGGGGGCACGGTCGGCGAGTACGGCGCCAAGGTGACGAGCCACGACGGCTCCTCGCCGTACTCGAAGTCCAAGGCGTCCTACCGCGGGGTCATCCCGCGCGGCGCCTACTACACGCTGACCTCCGGCTCGTCGATGAACTACACACGCTCCGCCTCGTTCTTCGGCGTCAAGCTCAGCACCGAGACCGAGTACAACCGGAACCACTTCGAGAAGATCACCGCCGGCAACGGCAAGCTGGAGCACGACATCTGGGGGGCCAAGGGTCCTGTGTGGGGCAACGCCGGTGTCCTCTACTCGTTCTAGGGTCGTCGCGCTCGGGCTCGCCCTGGTCGCGCTGGGCGGCTGCCACATGCCCTCCGGGTCCGGTCCCGGCCGGAAGGGGACCGCACTCATCGGCTCCGGTCCGCAGCTGCACGGGGTCCTCGGCTTCCCGCACGTCCGCCCCGGCCTGCGATACCGGTTCTCGTACCCCATGCTCAAGAATCGCGGCAAGGAAACCGTCGAGATCACCCGTATGCGACTGCTGCATGTGCCCGAGGGTGTGAAGGTGCTCGGTTACAGCGTCTACTCCGATCTCGAAACAAACGGATTTCTTCTGTCGGGCCGAGATCCCGGGAGCCGGAAAATGGGCGACCCCGATTTCGGTAGTTTCCACGACTACTACAAGAGGTCGTACAGCATCAAACCCGGAGTTCTGAGCGACAAATACGGGAGCGTGCTGGTCGAAGTCACCGGACGCGTCCGGGGGCATCTCGGCGGGTGCCGGGTCGAATACAAGCAGGGCGATGTCAGTTATTACCAGGACATGCACTGCGAGTTTGCGCTCGACTCCGCGAAATAAGTGTCCCAACCCTGTGGTCCGGCGATCGTGAGGTCGCCGGACCACAGTCTTGGTGGCGTGGTCTTCGCTGTTCTGGGCCCCGTGAGGCGTAGCGTGGGGGGTCACTGAGCCGTGGAGGGGGATGTGTCGGAGGAGGGTGACACCGTTCGGCCACGCATCGCGCCGACGGGCCGGCGTACGGCGGGTGCCATGTTCGCGGCGCTCTACGGGGAGCTGATCCGGTACGCCTGGCACGATCCCGCGTCCGAGCACGACGCGTATCAGTTGTTCTACCAGCGGTCGCTTGCCATGGGATGGCTCGAAGAAGGGGGCGTGCCTGGGCTCTGGGGCATGAATGATGCCGGGGCGGTGGCGGAGGAACGGCCGCTTCCCGTGCAGCCGTTCCTACGCTGTGCCTGGGACACCACGGCGCGGATCGGGACGGTGCGGCTCTCCGCCCTCCAGGCCCTCCTGCCGGGGCTGGGGCACGACGCCGCTTCACGCGACGCGGCCGGCCGGCCGAAACCGTCGCCGACTGCGCCGCTCAACTCGACATCCGCACGCCCCTGTTGCTCACCGTCACGCGAAACCGCATCGCCTCCCCGCGAGGGCGCTGCTGGCTTCGCGGCCGTGATCGTGTACCCCCTGTGGCATGTGGGCCACCAGAACGAGGCCGGCGAGAACGGCTCGACCGTCCACGTCGATCGAAACGGCGTGTTCTGCGACGAGTCGGCCGGCGACGACGTCAAGCTGCTCGGCATCTACTCCACCCCCGAGCGGGCGGCGGAACGGCTCCGGCAGGCCCGCCTGCTGCCGGGCTTCCGCGACGAACCGGACTGCTTCTCCTGCGACCCGTACGAGCTGGACGAGGACGAGTGGACGGAGGGCTTCGCGCGGGTCAGGCCGGGGGAGCAGGCCGAGCGGGTACGGGCGGAACCGTCCGGACGGTGAGGATGTCGCCGGGCTGGCAGTCCAGCACCTCGCAGATACGGGTGAGCGTGCTGAAGCGGATCGCCTTCGCGCGGCCGTTCTTGAGGACGGAGAGGTTGACGTTGGTCACGCCCACCCGGGCGGCCAGTTCGGCGAGGGTCATGCCGCGCTGTTGGAGGAGCTTGTCGAGATGGACCTCGACGGCGTGGCCGTCACCTTCCTCGGGGGGCATCAGACGAGCCCTTCCAGGTCTTCCCGCATCGCCGCGCCGGCGCGGGTGATGCGGGAGAAGGTCAGCAGGCCCAGGCCGACGATCACGGCCAGGTAGGGCGCGTTCCAGTCCTGGAGCCAGGAGAGCGCCGTGAGGTCGGCGCTGCGGGCGAGCGATGCCATGAGGGCCCTTCGCGAGACGGCCGCGACGGTCGCCGCCACCACGCTGCCCACCAGGAGCCACCACCCCAGCAGCCGTAGCCGGCCGGCGGCCCGCGCCGTGTGCACCCCGTCGCGCGAGGCGCCGCGGAGCAGCCGGTCGAGGAGGAAGAGGCCCCCGGCGTACAGGGCGAGCGAGGCCAGCGGGCCGAGACTGGCGAGGGCGTTCTGCGAGGCCGTCGCGCTCCGGGCGCAGTAGCGCGGAACGGAGTCGACGACGGCGCCCGGTTCGGGGGCGAAGTCCCGTGGCGCGTACGAGCTGCTGGAGGTCCAGTCCGTGAGGCAGACGCTGCGGCCGCCCCAGCCGTGGACGATGAAGAGGACGAACCCGGTGATGACCGAGGCCATGAGCAGACGCAGGACCACCGAGGTGACGGTGGCCATGGGTTCGAGCAGCTTCTGGTCCTGCGTCATGACAGCCACCCCGCTTATCGATTAACGATGTTATCGAGAAACGATACATCAGGGGGTGGGGGCCGAGGAACCCCCCTCAGGCGCGGTGGGCCAGCACGTTGACCACCTTGCCGTTCGGGTCGCGGACGAAGAAGCGGCGTACTCCCCAGGGTTCGTCCTGGAGGGGGTGCAGGATCTCGGCGCCCCGGGCACGCAGGGTCGCGTAGGCCGCGTCCACGTCGTCCACCTCCACGCTGAGGTCGGGGACCACCGGTGCCGTCGCGTCGGTGGTCATCACGCTCAGCTGGGCCGTCGGGTGGGCGGGGGAGGCCAGGGTCAGGATCCAGCCGTGGTTCATGACCTCCTCGAAGCCGAGGAGGCCGTAGAAGGCGCGGCTTTCCTCAAGGGCCTGCGCGTGGAGGTTGGGGACGACTCGGCGGACGGTCATCAACGGCTCCAAGTTCCGGGGCGGAAGGTGGTTTCCGGGACAGTGTCGTCGTGCTGTCGGGCGGCGGGTGCGGCTGTCGGCCATGTGTCGGGGCTTTGTCGGCCGCGCTTGGGACGTTGGGGCCATGAACACACACGTCACGATCATCGGCGCCGGACTCGGCGGCCTCACGCTCGCCCGCGTCCTGCACGTCCACGGCATCACGTCCACCGTCTACGAGGCGGAGGCGTCCCCGGAGGCGCGGGCGCAGGGCGGGCTGCTCGACATCCGGGACTACAACGGGCAGTTGGCGTTGCGGGACGCCGGTCTTTACGAGGAGTTCCGCGCGCTCATCCTCGAAGGGCGCCAGGCGACCCGCGTCCTGAGCCGGGACGGCGAGGTGCTGCTCGACCTGCCCGACGACGGTACGGGCACCAACCCCGAGGTACCGCGCGGCGAGCTGCGGCAGCTGCTGCTCGACTCGCTGCCGGAGGGCACCGTGCGATGGGGGCACAAGGTCGCCGGGGTGCGCGGGCTCGGCGGCGGACGGCACGAGGTGGCCTTCGCCGACGGCACCTCCGTGGAGACGCAGCTGCTGGTGGGCGCGGACGGCGCCTGGTCCCGGGTGCGGCCGCTGCTCTCCGGGGCGACGCCCGAGTACACCGGCGTCTCCTTCGTCGAGACCTATCTGCTCGACGCCTCCACCCGGCACCCGCGCAGCGCGAAGCTCGTCTGCGACGGCTCGACCATGGTGCTCGCGCCGGGCCGGGGCGTCCTCGTGCACCGGGAGCGGGACGGCGACCTGCACACCTGGGTGATGCTCGTCCGGCCGCGCGACTGGTTCGACGGCGTCGACCTCACCGACACCGCCCCGGCGCTTACGCGGATCGCGGGCGAGTTCGGCGACTGGGCGCCGGAGCTGACCGCGCTCATCGCCGACGGCGACACCGCGCCGGTACTGCGCCACATCCACGCCCTGCCCGACGAGCACCGCTGGGACCGGGTCCCGGGCGTGACCCTCCTCGGCGACGCCGCCCACCTCACGGCCCCGAACGGCGAGGGCGCCAACCTGGCCCTCTTCGACGGCGCCGAACTCGGCAAGGCCATCGCCGCGCACCCGGGCGACGTGGAGGCCGCGCTCACGGCGTACGAGCGGGAGATGTTCCCGCGCAGCGCCGCGGCCGCGCTCGACGGGGTGGATCTGCGGGAGATGCTGGGCGACGACGCGCCGTACAACCTGGTGAACCTGTTCGCGGAGTAGCGGCCGGCTCCTCGGCCGGTCCCGCCACCGGGGGCGCTGCCCCGCCGGCCCCTCCGCCGGGGGCGCTGCCCCGCCGGCCCCTCCGCCGGGGGCGCTATCCCGCCTGTTCCGCCGCCAGCCGCTCCACCAGCGACAGCGAGTGCGCGTTGGCCTCGGCCACGATCGCGCGGGCCACCTCCGCCTCCCGGCGGGACAGCGCGTCGATGAGGTCCGTGTGGCCCGCCCACAGCCGCCCGCGCACCTCGTGCGGCTCGGGGCGGCGGCGCAGGTGCTGGACCGCGCAGACCCAGGAGCGCAGGCGGAGGCGGTGGAGGAAGTCGGCGAGGTAGGGGTTGCCGAACAGCACGCTCAGCTCGCGCCAGAAGCGGAGGTCGTAGCCGACGAGGACGGTCAGGTCGCCGGCCGCGTTCGCCCGCTTCGCCTCCTCGCCCCGGCGCCGTACCGCCGCCAACGCGGCCGCCGTGCACGGGTCTTCGGGATGCGCGAACGCCGTGTGCCCGTCCAGCAGGGCGCGGAACATGCCCTCGGTGATCAGGCTCCGGGCCTCGATCATGGAGCGGTAGTCGGCGAGGGAGTACTCGGGGACGTGGAAGCCGCGGTGCTGGTCCGCCTCGAGCAGCCCCTGCGCGGACAGGTCCACCAGCGCCTCGCGCACCGGCGTCGCGGACACCCCGTACTGGTCCGCTATCTCCTTCACCGTGAACGCCCGCCCCGGCCGCAGCCGCCCCGCCAGCACCTCGTCGCGCAGCGCGTCCGCGATCTGCTGACGGAGGGTACTGCGCGTCACGCCACCGGTGGAGGCCATCGTCCGGGAGTCTCCTCACACGAATGGGTGCGGTACTCGTACGCACTGCCGATCTTTCATCCCCTACGAGCACGTCACCTTACGCGGCCGTCGCCCGCGAGCGGCAGGTGCGGTTCCGATTTCGGGCAGGAAGACCGCGGTCGGCGCCCTGACCTGGCTATGCTCGCTCGCGGCTCGGAGGGGGGCAGGGGAATGGCGAGGGACAGCGTGCTCGGCACGGTCGAACGGATCTGGCGGTACCCCATCAAATCCACCGGCGGCGAGATGGTGGAGGAGGCCGAGGTGGACGCCCGGGGCCTCGTCGGCGACCGGCTCTACGCGGTGCGGGACGCCGGGGGGAAGCTGGGCTCGGGCAAGAACACGCGCCGGTTCCGGCGGATGCCGGGGCTGCTGCGGCTGCGGTCCCGCTACCCCGGGGGCGTGACCACCCGGACCCCCGAGCTGCTGGACCCGGACGGCACGCCGGTGGCGGACCCCACCGGCTATGTACGGCACCATCTGCGACGGGACGACGTCGAAGTGGCGCGCGAGGACGCGGTCTCGCACTTCGACCAGCTCCCGCTGAGCGTGCTGACCACCGCCACCCTCGACTGGGTCCGCGCGGCCGTCCCCGGCGTCCCCGTCGACGAGCGGCGCTTCCGCCCCAACCTGCTGATACGGACCCCGCCCGGCACCCGGCCCTTCGTGGAGGACGACTGGTTCGGCGGCACGGCCCGGATCGGCTCCGCCCTGCGCATCCGCTTCGAACGCTCCAGCGAGCGGTGCGTGATGATCAACGAGGCCCAGCAGGACCTCCCGCACTCCCCCCTGGTCCTGCGCGCCGTCGCCCAGTCCCACGACCTCCGCCTGGACGCCCTCGCGACGGTCGCGCACCCCGGCCGCGTACGACTCGGCGACCCCCTGGAACTGACCTGACTGTCCGTCCCCGGGTCACGCCCCGCTCCAGCGGACCTCGCCGTCGACGACCACGTCCGACGGACTCAGCCCCAGACCCCGGGCCACCGCCATGGACGCCTGATGCCCGGGACGGACGTACGCCACCAACGGACTCACCCCCTCGGCCCGCAGCCACCCCGCCATGGCCCGCGCCCCCTCCCGCGCATATCCCTCCCCCTGATACGCCGCCCCCGTCACCCACGCCACCATCCCCTCTGTCCCACCCCCGGGCGTCCGGCTCAGCGTCGCCTGCACAGTCCCCACCAGCCGCCCGTCCGCCCTCCGCCGCAGCAGCCAGTTCAGCCAGCCCCGGGCCCCGTCCGGCGACTCCCCGACAACCTGACGTGCGTAGCGCGCCTCCAACTCCGGGAGAGTGTCCGGCGCACCGCCGGTCCAGGTGTGCAGCCGGGTGTCGTCCAGAAACACGAACGCCTCCCGCGCGTGCCCCACACGGAGGGGCTCCAGGTGGAGGCGGGGGGTGGCGAGGGGGGTGGGCGTGGGCCAGGGCACCGGGGCACCGTAGCGCGGCCGGTGCCCCGGGGTGGGGGTCAGGCCAGGAAGCCGTCCGCTGTCGTCAGGGCCGCGTCCAGCGCTGCCAGGCCCTCCTTCAGTTCTGCCTCGGTGATGTTGAGGGGCGGGACGACGTGGGTGCGGTTCATGTTGACGAAGGGCCACAGGCCGTGCTGCTTGGCGGTGGTGGCGAAGGCGGCCATGGGGGTGTTGTCGGCGCCGGCGGCGTTGTAGGGGACCAGGGGTTCGCGGGTGTCGGGGTCGCGGACCAGGTCGAGGGCCCAGAACATGCCCGTACCGCGCACCTCGCCCACGCTCGGGTGCCGTTCGGCCAGTGCGGCCAGGCCGGGGCGCAGGACCGTGTCGCCGAGGCGCCTGGCGTTGTCGACGATGCCCTCCTCCGCCATCACGTCGATCGTGGCGACGGCGGCCGCGCAGGCCAGCGGGTGGCCGGAGTAGGTCAGGCCGCCGGGGTAGGGGCGGGTGGCGAAGGTGTCCGCGATCTCCGGGGAGATGGCGACGCCGCCGAGCGGGACGTACCCCGAGTTCACGCCCTTGGCGAAGGTCATCAGGTCGGGGACGACGCCGAAGAGGTCCGCCGCGAACCACTCGCCGGTACGGCCGAACCCGGCCATCACCTCGTCCAGGACGAAGACGATGCCGTGGCGGTCGCAGATCTCGCGCACCCCGGCGAGGTACCCCGGCGGCGGGACCATGATCCCGGCCGTCCCCGGGATCGTCTCCAGGATCACCGCGGCGATCGTGCCGGGCCCCTCGAAGGCGATCGTCGTCTCCAGGTGCTCAAGCGCCCGCGCGCACTCCTGTTCCTCCGTCTCCGCGTAGAAACGGGAGCGGTAGAGGAACGGCGCCCAGAAGTGGACGACGCCCGCCGTGCCGCTGTCGGAGGGCCAGCGGCGCGGGTCGCCGGTGAGGTTGACCGCCTGCTGGGTGCCGCCGTGGTACGAGCGGTACGCCGAGAGCACCTTCGGGCGCCCGGTGTGCAGCCGGGCCATACGGATCGCGTGCTCGACCGCGTCGGCGCCCGCGTTGGTGAAGAAGATCTTGTCCAGGTCGCCGGGGGTGCGCTCCGCGATCAGCCGGGCCGCCTCCGAGCGGGCCTCGATCGCGAACGCGGGCGCGAACGTCGTCATCCTCGCCGCCTGCTCCTGGATCGCGGCGACGACCCTCGGGTGCTGGTAGCCGATGTTCGTGAAGACGAGCCCGCTGGTGAAGTCCAGGTAGCGCCTGCCGTCGTAGTCCCAGAAGTACGAGCCTTCGGCGCCCGCCACGGCGAGCGGGTCGATCAGCTCCTGCGCGGACCAGGAGTGGAAGACGTGGGCCCGGTCGGCGGCCTTCACGGCGCGGCCGGTGGCGGGGTCGGGGGTCGCGTGCGGCTGTGGCTGTGCCTGCGGCTGTGACGTCATGCCGGGGAGGGTATGCGGCGCGGGGGGCCGTACGACATCGGCGGGCTGCCTGCCGGGTGCCCGCGACGCGCGACAGACTGTCGGTTTTGCGGCCGCCGCCCGCGACCACGCCCCCGGTCCGGGCCGCCCCACTATTCTCGGAATCAGCGCATGTGCGGGGGATGTCCCGCCGGCGCCTGGGCCGCGCGTACGGGGGTGCGCGCCTTGGGGGAGGGCGGGGCTGTCGTGGATCGGTGGGGGCCGGAGGAGTCGCGGGAGCGGCCGTCGGAGCGGGCGTCGGGACCGGCACCAGGACCGGTCGAACCCTCGGACGAGGTGCAGCACGGAGCCGTGGGTGACGGCGACCAATGGCCGGCCGCCGCCGGTGGCGGCCAGGGACCGTACGGCCACCCCCAGGCCCATTCCTACGGCCCGCCCGCCCCGCCCGCACCACCCCGGCGCGGCGCCCCCTCCACCGTCCTGCTCGTCGTCGTGGCCCTGGTGGTCGCCCTCGGCGCGGGCGGCTCCGTCTACGCCCTGCTCCAGGAGGGCAGGCCCACGGCAGCCCCGCCGGTGGACGCGGAGCCGGAGGAGTCCGTACCCGCCGCCTACGTCGGCACCTGGCTGGCCGGCGCCCACCGGCTGACCCTCACCGAGGGCCGGGTCGGCGACACCCTCCTGACCCTGGTGACGGAGACCCCGGCCCACGAGTGCGTCGCGACGGCCCGGCTGACGGCGGTGACCCCGGGCTCCCTGCGCTTCGCCGCCCCCGCGACGCACCTCCCGACCTGCGCCTCGGGCCCCCCGGCCACCCTCACCCTGCTCCCCGGCGGCCAACTGACCGGCGGAGGGCTGACGTTCAGACGAGCCGCTTCTCCAGCAGGGTGACCGCGTACGGGCTGCCGAGGCCGCCGTCCTTCGCGGACTGCTCGCCCACCACCTCGTACCCGGCCGCCTCGTAGTACTGCCGCAGGCGGGCGTTGTCCGCGAGGCAGTCCAGCCGGCACAGGGTCCGGCCCGCGGCGGCGATACGGCGCTCCGCCTCGGCAAGGAGGAGGCGGCCGGTGCCCGGGGGCGCGGTGCGGCGGTCGGTCATCAGGCGGTGCACATAACCGGCGGTGGGCGGCTGCGGTCCCCAGGCCGCCGGGTCGTCCCACCACAGCTCCCAGGCGCCCGCGACCGGCCCGCCGGGGCCCAGCGTGGCGAGCCAGACCTCGCCGTCCGCGAGCCGCGCCCGGAAGTGGTCCTCGCCGAGCCCGCCCGGCTTCCACTGGTCGATGCCCCGCCCGATCTGCCAGCGGGCGGCGTCGTCCCGGAGCCGTACCAGCGTGGGCAGGTCGCGCTCGTCCGCGCGCCGGAAGTCCAGGCCGGTCAGGAGGGCGCGGCGCAGGGCGGCCACGAGGTCGTCGTCCACGCCGAGCAGGTCGCGGGCGTAGGCGCGGACGGAGCCGTGCTCGGCGGTCAGCTTGTCGAGGAAGAGGCGCATCACCTCGGCGGGGGCACGGTGGTGGCCCGGCCAGGTCGCCACCGTGCCGGGGTTGTCGGCCCGCCAGTCGGCGATCAGCCGCTCGGTGGCGAGCTCGGTGAGCGTGAAGTCCGCGACGATCTCCGCCTCGGGGACGCCCAGCAGGGCCAGGACGAGCGCGGCCAGCAGTCCGGTGCGGTCCTTGCCGGACGCGCAGTGGAACACCACAGGGCCTTCGGCGGCCGCGATCACCTCAAGGGCCCGGCGCAGCTCGGCGACCCCGTCGTACGCCACCTCCAGATACTTCCCGGCGAGGAACGGCCCCGTCTCCACCTCCGGGCCCTGCCCGGGCTGGTCGTAGGGGCGGTGCTCGACGCTGAGGTGGTGGTACGCGAGCGACGGGTGCTCGGGGACGCGCCCCCGCGCCTCGATCTCGAACGGATAGCGCAGGTCGATCACCGTGCCGACGCCCAGCGCGAGGAACCGCTCCCAGTCCGCGCCGGCCAGCTTGCCCAGCGAGTCGGAGCGGAACAGCCGTCCCCAGCGCACCACTTGACCGTCCCCGGCCGAATAGCCGCCCAGGTCACGGAAGTTGTGCAGCCGATCGAATCGTATGTGTCTGTCCACGAGCGGGCACTCTACGGCCGCCGGCCCCGGTTCGGCCGAGGGCCCGCGCGGACGTCACCGGGGCTCCGGCGGACGTCACCGGGGCTCCGGCGGCCGCTGCCGGGGCATGTTCGGGCGGGCGGCCGGGTGGGGGGAGTGCAGCGGGCGGGGCGCGGGGACGGCGGAGTCCGGGCGGGGCAGCCGGGGGGTGGTGTGCGGGGTCAGCGGGGAGGGGGCGGCGCGGAACTCGGACATCCAGTCGGCCGTCTCCGCGCGGACCAGGTCCGAGACGTCCTCGGAGAAGCGCCGCAGCACCGAGAGACAGCGCTCCGCCGCCTCGCTCGCCGTGCCCTCCGCCGGGCCCAGCACCTCGCGGACGCATTCCGAGGCCCACTCGAACTGCAGGGTCCGCAGGCGCCGTTCGACCGCCTGGGCCGTCGCGACGGAGCGCATCCAGCCGGAGGAGACGCCGAAGTAGCGGTCCAGGCCCGTGCAGGCGAGGGCCAGCACGAACGCCACGTACCCCCAGGGGGCCGCGCCCGGGACCGCGTGCGTCAGGTCCAGCAGGGGCAGTACGGCACCCGTCGCCACCCCGGCCGTCGTGCCGAGCCGCAGCAGCCGGGCCGTACGGCGGCGCCACAGGCGGTCGCGGAGGTACCACGCCGCCGTGCGCAGCGCGCCGTCCTCCACCCAGCGGTACAGCTCGTCCAGCCGCTCCGCCGGTTCCCCCCAGTCGCCCAGCGGGAACGCCCGGCCCGTCAGGTCGGCCGTGCCCCCGCCCCGGCCGTCCTGCGGCGGACCCTCGGGCTGCATCTCCGCCTGACCCACCCGGCACTCCCTACTGAAACCGACCCACTCCATGACGCGCGCGCCACCCTTCCTACCGCCCAATGGGTGGCCAAGTGGTGGCTTTCCCGGGCAATCCGCCCGTAAGAGGGCCTTGATCAGGTATACGGTCGGGGTCGTTCTCACTCGAAAGAGTGGCGGGGCGAGGGCCGCCCGGAGCACGTAGGCTCGTGCCAGAGCGGCGTACGCGGCGCCGGTACGGACAGGAGCTGATCGTGATTCCCGGTGGTGGCCAGCCCAACATGCAGCAGTTGCTCCAGCAGGCCCAGAAGATGCAGCAGGACCTCCAGCGGGCCCAGGAGGAGCTGGCGGCCACGGAGGTCGACGGCCAGGCGGGCGGCGGCCTGGTGCGGGCCACCGTGACCGGCTCCGGTGAACTGCGCTCGCTGAAGATCGACCCGAAGGCGGTCGACCCCGAGGACACCGACACCCTCGCCGATCTGATCGTCGCCGCCGTGCAGGCGGCCAACGAGAACGCGCAGACCCTCCAGCAGCAGAAGCTCGGCCCGCTGGCCCAGGGCCTGGGCGGCGGCGGGATCCCCGGTCTGCCGTTCTGACGCCGGGGCAACTACCGTACGTACCGAAAGGTCTCCAGGAAAGGCAGTCCGTTGTACGAAGGCGTGGTCCAGGACCTCATCGACGAGCTGGGGCGGCTGCCCGGCGTCGGTCCCAAGAGCGCGCAGCGGATCGCCTTCCATGTGCTCCAGGCCGAGCCGACGGACGTCAAGCGGCTCGCCCAGGCGCTCCTGGAGGTCAAGGCCAAGGTCCGGTTCTGCGCGGCCTGCGGCAACGTGGCACAGGAGGAGCTGTGCGGCATCTGCCGCGACCCGCGCCGTGACCCCTCGGTCATCTGCGTGGTCGAGGAGCCCAAGGACGTGGTCGCCGTCGAGCGCACCCGGGAGTTCCGGGGCACGTACCACGTCCTCGGCGGCGCCATCAGCCCCATCGAGGGCGTCGGCCCGGACGACCTGCGCATCAGGGAACTCCTGGCCCGGCTCGCGGACGGCACGGTCACCGAGCTGATCCTCGCCACGGACCCCAATCTCGAAGGCGAGGCCACGGCGACGTACCTCGCCCGCATGATCAAGCCCATGGGTCTGAAGGTCACCCGCCTGGCCAGCGGCCTGCCGGTCGGCGGTGACCTGGAATACGCGGACGAGGTGACCCTCGGCCGCGCCTTCGAGGGGAGACGACTCCTAGATGTCTGACGCCACGCTGCACGCCACGACGCAGAACCCGGACGACTTCGCGGTCCAGATCGCCGACCAGGTGGAGAGCTTCCTGGTCGCCGTCACCGAGGTGGCGAAGGGGGACGAGCCCGGCTCGACGGTCCCCTTCCTGCTCCTGGAGGTCTCCCAGCTGCTGCTGGCGGGCGGCAGGCTCGGCGCGCACGAGGACTTCGTGCCCGACGAGCGCTACGAGCCCGACCCCGGCCCCGAGCCGGACGTCGACGAGCTGCGCGAGAACCTCGCCCGGCTGCTGGAGCCGGTCGACGTCTACTCCGAGGTCTTCGACCCGTACGCGCCCAGCAAGGCACCCGTGCCGGCCCGTATTTCGGACGACATCGCGGACCTCATCACCGACCTGCGCCACGGCATGGCCCACTACCGCGCGGGCCGCACCACCGAGGCGCTGTGGTGGTGGCAGTTCTCCTACTTCTCCAACTGGGGGCCCACCGCCTCCGCCGTGCTGCGTGCCCTCCAGTCCGTCCTCATCCACGTCCGCCTGGACCAGCCCCTGGAGGAGCTGGACGGTCTCGACACCGACCAGGAGTCCATGGACGAGGAGGTCCTGGAGATCGAGGCGGGGCGGGTCATGGCGGAGGAGATCGGGACCCCGCTCGGCATCCGGCAGGGCGGCTGACGCGGCCGGACGGCTGCCGCCGGGGCGGCCGCCGGAGTGCCCTCCGGGCTGTGACGCGAGGCACGTTCCGCGTGAGGGCCGGTGGGCTGGGCAGGTTCGGGACCGGGCGGACGATGTCTCACCATGCGGGAGCGCGGTGGCCGATTTCGGACGCTCGATAGACTGAGCCGACACAAACGAACCGAGCGAGGAGCGCACGTGGGCCTTGTCGTGCAGAAGTACGGAGGCTCCTCCGTAGCCGATGCCGAGGGCATCAAGCGCGTCGCCAAGCGGATCGTGGAAGCGAAGAAGAACGGCAACCAGGTGGTTGTCGTCGTTTCCGCGATGGGCGACACGACGGACGAGCTGATCGATCTCGCCGAGCAGGTGTCTCCGATGCCTGCCGGACGTGAATTCGACATGCTGCTGACCGCCGGAGAGCGTATCTCCATGGCCCTGCTGGCGATGGCGATCAAAAACCTGGGCCACGAGGCCCAGTCGTTCACCGGCAGCCAGGCAGGCGTCATCACCGACTCGGTCCACAACAAAGCCCGGATCATCGACGTCACGCCCGGCCGCATCCGCACCGCGCTCGACGAGGGCAACATCGCGATCGTCGCCGGGTTCCAGGGCGTCAGCCAGGACAAGAAGGACATCACCACGCTGGGGCGCGGCGGGTCCGACACCACGGCCGTGGCGCTGGCCGCCGCCCTCGACGCCGAGGTCTGCGAGATCTACACCGACGTGGACGGCGTGTTCACCGCCGACCCGCGCGTGGTGAAGAAGGCCCGCAAGATCGACTGGATTTCCTTCGAGGACATGCTGGAGCTGGCCGCGTCCGGCTCCAAGGTGCTGCTCCACCGCTGCGTGGAGTACGCCCGCCGGTACAACATCCCGATCCACGTCCGCTCCTCCTTCAGCGGGCTGCGCGGCACGTGGGTCAGCAGCGAGCCGACCGAGCAAGGGGTACAGCAGGTGGAGCAGGCCATCATCTCCGGTGTCGCGCACGACACCTCCGAGGCCAAGATCACGGTCGTCGGCGTGCCGGACAAGCCGGGCGAGGCCGCCGCCATCTTCCGCACCATCGCGGACGCCGAGATCAACATCGACATGGTGGTGCAGAACGTGTCGGCCGCCTCCACGGGCCTGACCGACATCTCCTTCACCCTGCCGAAGACCGAGGGCCGCAAGGCCATCGACGCCCTGGAGAAGAACCGCCCCGGCATCGGCTTCGACTCCCTGCGCTACGACGACCAGATTGGCAAGATCTCCCTCGTCGGCGCCGGGATGAAGACCAACCCGGGCGTCACCGCCGCCTTCTTCGAGGCGCTGAGCGACGCGGGCGTCAACATCGAGCTGATCTCCACCTCCGAGATCCGCATCTCGGTCGTCACCCGCGCCGACGACGTGACCGAGGCCGTGCGCGCCGTGCACACCGCCTTCGGCCTGGACTCCGACAGCGACGAGGCCGTGGTCTACGGAGGCACCGGCCGCTGATGACCACGGGCCTCACCCGCCCCGCCCTCGCGGTCGTGGGGGCGACCGGCGCGGTAGGGGCCGTCCTGCTCCAGATCCTGTCCCACCGCGCCGACGTGTGGGGCGAGATCCGGCTGCTCGCCTCCCCGCGCTCGGCCGGCCGCAAGCTGACCGTGCGCGGGGCGGAGACCGAGGTCGGCGCGCTCACCGAGGACGCCTTCGACGGGATCGACGTGGCGCTGTTCGCCGTGCCCGACGAGGTCGCGGGTGAGTGGGCGCCGCTCGCCGCCGCGCGCGGCGCGGTCGTCGTGGACACCTCCGGCGCCTTCCGGGGCGATCCCGAGGTGCCGCTCGTCGTCCCCGAGATCAACCCGCACGCCGTACGCAACCGGCCGCGCGGCATCGTGGCGAGCCCGGGCGGTACGACCCTGTCGATGATCGTCGCCCTCGGCGCGCTGCACGCCGAGTACGGCCTGCGCGAGCTGGTCGTCTCCTCGTACCAGGCCGTCAGCGGGGCCGGGCGGGCCGGGGTCGAGACCCTGCGCGCCCAGCTGTCCCTGGTCGCCGGTACGGAACTGGGCGGCGCCCCCGGTGACGTACGGCGCGCGGCGGGCGAGCTGACCGGGCCGTTCCCGGAGCCGGTCGCGCTCAACGTGGTGCCCTGGGCCGGGTCGCTCGGCGCGGACGGCTGGTCCACCGAGGAGCTGGGGGTGCGGGAGGAGTCCCGCAGGATTCTCGGGCTGGCGGACCTCCCGGTCGCGGTGACCTGTGTCCGCGTCCCCGTCGTCACCGTCCACTCCGCGACCGTCCACGCCCGCTTCCAGGACGAGGTCACGGTCGACGGCGCCCGCGAGATCCTCGCGACCGCGCCCGGTGTGGTGCTGTGCGACGACCCCGAGGCGGGTGAATTCCCCACCCCGGCGGACGTGGTGGGCACCGACCCCACCTGGGTCGGGCGGGTACGGCGCGCCCTGGACGACCCCACCGCGCTCGAACTGTTCGTCTGCGGCGACAACTTGCGCAAGGGGGCCGCGCTCAACACCGCGCAGATCGCGGAGCTGGTCGCCGGGAATCTGTAGGAATGGTGGGAGAACCCTGTGGATTCCGTAGGATTATTTTAAGAAATGTGGCCGGAACCATGGTCCAATCCACTTGAACCCCGGCTCCACGACAACAGAGGATTTCCTTCCCGCCCTCCGCAACCGCGTGAGGGCGGCAAGCGTCTTTGCGGGCACCCGCGTGGGGCCGGGGACGCGGAGATCTCGGCGCGGAGCGCCGTGATCGGGGGCGGGTGACGCCCGTTCGACGAGGACACAGGGGAAGAGCGGGACGCATGGCGGCACTTGAGGAACCGTCGGTCGTCGCACATGTGACGCCCGGCACGTACAACCCTTGTGGGGGTGCGCGTGTCCAACTGGCGTGGCAGAGGTACTCGAATTCGCCCCCATGCTCTTCGAGCAGGGCGTATCCCCAACGGCAGGCGGCGCCGCGGCGCTCCGTCCGCCCCGCGCCGTCCTCCGGCCGCGCGCGCTCGGCGACATGCCGGTGATCGCGCCGATGCCCACGGGACGGCAGACCCGCATACCCGGCCAGCGCGACGGCTCCGAGGACCAGACGGCCGACGCGGCCGCCGGTACGACCGTCGACCATCTCACCGAGACCTACCGCGCGCACTACCGTTCGCTGCTGGGGCTCGCGGCGCTGCTGCTCGACGACACCGCCTCTTGCGAGGATGTCGTGCAGGAGGCGTTCATCCGCGTTCACTCGGCGCGCAAACGTGTGCGTGACCCCGAGAAGACCCTCGCCTATCTCCGGCAGACGGTCGTCAACCTCTCCCGGTCCGCCCTGCGCCGGCGCATCCTCGGCCTGAAGCTCCTCTCCAAGCCGATGCCGGACATGGCGAGCGCGGAGGAGGGCGCGTACGACCAGCTGGAGCGCGACTCCCTCATCAAGGCGATGAAGGGTCTCCAGCGACGTCAGCGCGAGGTGCTGGTGCTGCGCTACTTCGCCGACATGACCGAGGCCCAGGTCGCCGAGACGCTCGGCATCTCGCTCGGCTCGGTGAAGGCGTACGGCTCACGGGGCATCGCCGCGCTGCGGGTGTCCATGGGGGCGAAGACATGAGCGGGGACGCTCCGCGCGAGCGGGATCCGCTGCGCGACCCGAGCACCGGCCACGACGACACGCCTACGCACGCTGGGAACGGAACTGTGAAGCACGGCCCCGACGGGGACGGCCGGAAGGCCGGACAGGAACGCGAGACACCTCCGGCGGTTTCGGAGGCTGCGAAGACTCCGGGGGCGGCCGAGGATTCCGGCGCGGCCGAGGAGCCCGGGGTGGCTGAGGGCTCCGAGGCCACCGGGCGCTCCGAGACGGCTGTGGCTGACGAGACCGTCAAGATGCCCACGACTGCGAAGGCACCCTTGGCCGGGAAGGCCCCCGCCCCCGAGGGCGCCGAGCAGCCGACCCGGAAGCTGCCGCAGCAGCCGGGCGAGCAGCCGACCCGGAAGCCGGCCTCGCAGTCCGCCGCCAAGCCTGCCGGGAAGGCCCCCGCCCCCGAGGGCGCCGAGCAGCCGACCCGGAAGCTGCCCCAGCAGCCGGGCGAGCAGCCGACCCGGAAGCCGGCCTCGCAGTCCGCCGCCAAGCCCGCCGGGAAGGCATCCGCCCCCGAGGGCGCCGAGCAGCTGACTCAGAAGCTGCCCCAGCAGGCGGCCGAGCAGCCGACGCGGAAGCCGGACCCGCAGTCGGGCGAGGCGCTGACCCGGAAGCCGGACCCGCAGCCGGACGAGGCGCTGACCCGGAAGCTGACCCCGCAGCCCACCGCCAAGCCCGCCGGGCAGGCACCCGCACCCACACCCGAACCCGGGGACGGGCTCGCCGAGCTCGCCCGGCTCACCGGGCTGGGCGGGGCGCAGGACGTCGAGACCGGGCTCGGTTCCGACGAGCTGGCGCTGCGTCGGCTGCTGCACTCCGCCGTGGACGACCTCGCGCCCCGCGACGGTTCGCTGGACCGGCTGCGGCATGCCGTACCCGCGCGGCGGGCGCGCAAGCGGCAGGCGGCCGTGGGCATGGCGGCGGCCGCGCTGTTCCTCTGCACCGCCGTCCCCGCCCTGGTGCACGTCTCCAACGCGGGCGGCACCGACCCCAACACCGCCATGGCGGGCCAGTCCTCCGACGCCCAGGGCAGCCAGGGCAAGGGCAAGAGCGGCGGCGGCGCCACCGAGGGCACCGGCGGCCAGGCGGGCACCACCGTGGGGCAGCACGGCGACGGCGACGGCAAGGAGAAGCCGGGCAGGAAGCACTCCGGCGGCGACGGCGCCACCGGCGGCACCGGCCCCTCCGCGCCCCTCGCCTCCGGCGCCCCCGTCTGCACGCCCCTCCAGCTCGGCGCGACCGGCGGCACGGACGCCCCCGACTCCTCCGGCGTCGTCTACGGCACCTTCCGCGTGACCAACACCTCCGGTACGGCCTGCACGGTCACCGCCACCGGCGCGGTCGGCGCGGTGGCCCAGGGCGCGGCCGACCCGGCGAAGATCACGGCCGCGGCGCACGTACCCGGCGACGCGGCGGCGGCGCTGCCCGCGCCCGGTCTCGTCGTGTCCACGCTGGTGCTCCAGCCGGGCGCGTCGTACACCGAGAGGTTCGGGTTCGTCCCCTCGGAGACCTGCCCCGTCGAGGGCGGCGCCACCGGCGGTACGGGCGGGGGCGACCCCACGCCCGACCCGAGCCCGAGCGGCGGCCAGGACGGCAGCGCGAGCGGCGGTGCCGAGAACACCGGCACGGAGGGCGTGGCGCCCCAGCTGGTGGCCGACGGCGCCCCGGCCGACGGCAGCGTGCTGGTGACGTACACCGGGGCGGGCGGCGCGCCGGGCGCCTCCGCGACCGTGCCGAACGCGTGCGCGGGGACGGTCTACTACACCGGAATGGTGCCGGAGGCCTGATCCCCGGTCTCGGTGTCCTGCCGCTCGGGCGGCAGGATGCCGAGTTCCGCGTCGCGCACGGCCTCGGCCTCGCGGCGCAGCAGCCGGAACCACATGAAGACCACGAAGCCCGCGAAGACGAACCACTCACCGGTGTAGCCGAGGTTCTGGAACGCCTTCAGGTCGAGCCCGGTCCCGGCGGGCGCGGTGGCGGGGACCGCCTTCATCCCCGCGTCGGCCTTGTCGAGGGTCACCCACGCGTCGTAGAGCCTGTCGGGCACCAGGTTGACCAGCGAGGCCGGGCTGATCGCGCCCGTCTGCCCGGCGGGCAGCCCGCCCTGGGCGCTGACGCCGTTGTCCCCGGGGGTCTCGGGCGCCTGGAGCGCGCCGGTGACGGTGACCTCGCCGGCGGGCGCCTTCGGCGCGGTGCGCGCGTCGGCGTCGCCCGGCAGCCAGCCGCGTACGACGGGCAGGGACTGACCGCTGCCGGTGCGCAGCAGGGTGAGCACGTAGTACCCGTTACGGCCGTCGAGCTGCCGGTCCGGGACCAGCAGCTGCCTGCCGTACCGCCCGCTCGCGGTGACCTTCTCGCCCGAGGTCCGCTTGTCGACGGGCAGCATCGACGCCAGCGGCCGCGCCTTCTCGCCGCTGTCGGAGGCGGCCTGCTCGGTGGCGGCGCGGGAGTCCTGCACCCGCCCCTCGAACCGGCTCAGCTGCCAGGACCCCATGAACACACAGAACGGGACGGCGAGCAGCACGAAGACGTTGATGCCCCACCAGCGGGGTGTCAGCAGAAACCGGTACACACCCCAACGGTACGGCGACCCCCCGCAACGCCCGCGCCGGGGGCCCACGTGCGCCCGAAGCCGACGCGGGATTCCCGGGTCGGGGATGCTAGGGGCATGAGTGAAGCTGTGGAGATGCCCGACTGGGAGAAGCGGTTCCGGGCGCCGCGCGTTTCGCTGCCCGACTGGGCCGAGGACGCGCCGGAGCGGTCGCTGTTCGTGTCGAACGCGACCGGCACCTACGAGCTGTACGCGTGGGACCGCGCAAGCGGGGACCAGCGGCAGGTGACCAAGCGGCCCAACGGGACGACCGACGGGGTGCTGTCCCCGGACGGCGCGTGGATCTGGTGGTTCGACGACAAGGACGGCGACGAGTTCGGCGTGTGGCGCCGCCAGCCGTTCGCGGGCGGTCCGGACGAGGTGGCCGTACCGGGCCTCGCGCCCTCGTACCCGGCCGGGCTCGCGCTCGGGCGGGACGGGCGTACGGCGGTCGTCGGGCGGTCCACGGACGAGGACGGTACGACGATCCACCTCGCGCGGGCGGGGGAGGAGCCGGTGGAGCTGTACCGGGACCGGGAGTCCGCCGGGGTCGGCGACCTCTCCCGGGACGGTTCGCTGATCGCGATCGAGCACACCGAGCACGGCGACGCGATGCACGCGGCGCTGCGCGTGCTGCGGGCCGACGGCAGCACGGTCGCCGAGCTGGACGACACGCGCGGCGGCACCGAGGAGCTGGGCCTGGAGGTGCTGGGCTTCGCGCCGGTCGACGGGGACACCCGGCTGCTCATCGGGCATCAGCGCCGGGGCCGCTGGGAGCCGCTGGTGTGGGACGTGGCGAGCGGCTCGCAGACCGACCTCGCGCTCGACCTGCCCGGTGACGTGGCCGCCGAGTGGTACCCGGACGGCAGCGCGCTGCTGGTCTCGCACGGCTTCGAGGCGCGCAGCGAGCTGTTCCGCTACGACCTGGCGGACGGCACGCTGACCCGTATCCCGACCCCGCCGGGCACGGTCTCGGGGGCGACGGCGCGGCCCGACGGCGCCGTGGAGTACCTGTGGTCGTCGGCGGCCGAGCCGCCGGTGGTCCGCTCCACCTCGGGCGGGGTCGTCCTGGACCCGCCCGGCATGACGTGCCCGCCGTCGGTCGCGGTGGAGGACGTGTGGGTGGAGGGCCCCGGCGGCCGTATCCACGCCCTGGTCCAGAAGCCGGCGGGCGCCACCGGTCCGCTCCCCACGGTCTTCGACCTCCACGGCGGCCCGACCTGGCACGACAGCGACTCCTTCGCCGCGGGCCCGGCCGCCTGGGTGGACCAGGGCTACGCCGTGGTCCGCGTCAACTACCGCGGCTCCACCGGCTACGGCCGTGCCTGGACCGACGCGCTCAAGCACCGGGTCGGCCTGATCGAGCTGGAGGACGTCGCCGCGGTGCGCGAGTGGGCCGTCTCCTCCGGCCTCGCCGACCCCGAGCGCCTGGTCCTCACCGGCGGCTCCTGGGGCGGCTACCTCACCCTCCTCGGCCTCGGCACCCAGCCCGAGGCGTGGACGGTGGGCATCGCGGCGGTCCCGGTCGCGGACTACGTCACGGCGTACCACGACGAGATGGAAGCGCTGAAGGCCATGGACCGCACCCTCCTCGGCGGCACCCCGGAGGAGGTCCCCGACCGCTTCGAGGCGTCCTCTCCGCTGACGTACGTCGACCAGGTCAAGGCCCCGGTCTACATCTCCGCCGGCGTCAACGACCCCCGCTGCCCCATCCGCCAGATCGACAACTACGTCGACCGCCTCCGCGCCCGCGGCGCCGCCCACGAGGTCTACCGCTACGACGCGGGCCACGGCTCCCTGGTCGTGGACGAACGGATCAAGCAGGTGGGCCTGGAAATGGACTTCGCGCGGCGGCACTTGGCTCGCTGAACCGGGTGAACCCTCAGGGGGCCGGCGGGACTCACCCGAGTTCCGCCAGCCCCCGACGTGTCGCCGCGACGACCACGCGGTCGCCCTTGCGCAGGACGTAGTCCGGGGTGGCGTCCGGGTGGCCCTCCAGGGCGAGGACGCGCCAGGTGCCGGGGTGGAAGGCGTCGGCGAGGGTGCGGCCTTCCAGGTCGGGGTGGCCGGTCACTTCCAGGGAGGCGAAGAGGAGGACCCGGCGTTCGACGGGGAAGGCGCCGAGGACGCGGCGGCCGAGCATCGCGCCGGCGAAGGCGGGGGCGGACAGATAGGTGACGCTGCGGCTGCGGGTGGTGGCCTGGGGGTGGGCGGCGCGCAGGGTGCGGTAGACGGCGGTGGCGAAGTCGTCGTCGTACAGCCGCAGGACGACCCTCAGCTCCGGGTGCAGCGAGCGGGCGTACAGCGCCGCCTCCAGGTTGGTGGTGTCCGCGCTGGTCACCGCGAGCAGCGCCGACGCGCGGTGGATCTTCGCCGACTCCAGGACGCCCTCCTGGGTGACGTCGCCGAGGACGACCGGGACCCGCAGCCGCCGGGCCACCGCGAGCCCGCGCGCCTCGGGGCCCGACTCCACGCACACCACCGGGATGTCCAGCTCCCGCAGCCGCACCAGCACCCGCGTGCCGATCTTCCCGAGCCCCAGCAGCACCACATGCCCGCCGAGCCCGCGCGGCGGCTTGCGCAGCGCGCCCACCGTGCGGAACGTGCCGAGCCCTTCGAGCACCGCCGCCAGCAGGACCGGCAGCAGCAGCAACCCCGTGAGCCCGGACAGGAGTTGGAGGATCTGGCGGCCGAGCGGCTGCCCGAGCGCGGGCTCGTCGATCGCGAACAGGTCGAGCAGCGTGAGGTAGAAGGCGCCGAGGGGATGGATGCCGGTCACGAGCGCCAGCGCCACCGCCAGCGCGAGCACACACGCCGCGAGCCCCGCCAGCGACCAGCGCAGCCGCGGTGAGAACAGCGAGGCCAGCGGCGGTACGACCCCCATGCCGAGCCCGGCCCCGGCCGTCTGCCCCGCGCTCGCGCTGACCTGCTCCAGCACGATCCGCGACCGGTTCCCGGCCTGCCGTACCTCCTCGTCGGAGGGCAGCATCCGGGGCCGCTGGTCGGCGGAGCCGTCCGCCGCGTCGGGCGGCGAGAGCAGCGCCAGGGTGCACAGCCCGGGTGCCCCCTCCGGCGGCGCCGCCCGCTCCACCGCGCGCAGCATCAGCCCGTCGGTGTGCACCACCCGGCTGGTCCCGGTGAGCGCGGTGGCGGCCAGCGCGGGCGCGGCGGTGTCGGCGTCGGACAGCACGCTGGTCGAGCCGTCGGGCAGCCCGAGTTCGTCGTCACCGGCGGCCAACGCGGCTGCCTGGTCGAGGAGTTCCTCGATGTGCTGGCCCAACCGCCGGTTGTAGAGCCGCAGTACGAGCCGGACACGGGGGTTCAGCCGCCGCGCGGTCAGCGCCGCGCGGATGTTGGTCTCGTCGTCCTCGTACACGAGCGCCAGCGCCGCCGCCCGGTCCACACCCGCCTCGGCGAGCACGGCCTCGGTGGCGGCCGGGGCCTCCAGCACGTGCTCGCCGTAGGAGTGCTGAGGAACAGGCGGTGGTACGGCCGCGTTCGCCGCGCCCCGCCCGACCGCCGCGTTCACCATCCGGTCGAACAGCGCCGCCGACGCCGACCGGGGCGGCCCGACCATCGGCGGCCCCGCCGTGTCCGCGCCCGGCGGTACGACCAGGACGACCTGCTCGCCGTAGACTCCGCGCAGTTCGGCGGTCAGCCGGCGCGCGAGTCCGTCGTCGCCGCACACCACCATGTGCCCGGACGCTCCGCCCGACCCGCCCTGCCCAGGAATGCTCCCCACGAGGGAAAAGAGTGCCCCAAGGAGCGGCCCGGTTCCAGGCATGGCGTGAACGGGCGCGCCCCGGGGTGCGTACCGCCCGAAGGAGTACCGATCCGGAGGGAACACCCGTGGCCATCACCGAGGACGCCCCACCCGCGCACAGGGGCGGGGAGGGGGAGCCCGGCGGGGAGGGCCGCCCGCGCCTCAGCTCCCCCCTCGTGCTGACCCTGATCCTCCTGCTCGCCGTGCTCGCCCAGTCCCCGGTCCGCGGCGCGCTCGGCACCCCGGTGATGCAGAGCTGGACGACCGTCTTCGTGGCCGTCACCGTCCAGGCGCTGCCGTTCCTGGTCCTCGGCGTGCTGCTGTCCGCCGCGCTCGCGGTGTTCGTGCCCGCCTCCTTCTTCGCCCGGGCGCTGCCGAGCAGGCCCGCGCTCGCCGTACCGGTCGCCGGACTCGCCGGTGCCGTCCTGCCCGGCTGCGAGTGCGCCTCGGTGCCGGTCGCGGGCGCGCTGGTGCGGCGGGGCGTGACGCCGGCCGCCGCGTTCGCGTTCCTGCTGTCGGCGCCCGCGATCAACCCCGTGGTCCTCACCGCCACCGCCGTCGCCTTCCCGAACAACCCCGAGATGGTCTTCGCCCGCTTCGGCGCGAGCCTCCTCGTGGCCTGCGGCATGGGCTGGCTGTGGCAGCGGCTCGGCCGCACCGACTGGCTGCGCACCCGCGCCCACGGCGCCCACGAGGGCGCGACGAAGGGCGAGACGTTCTGGAACTCCGTACGCCACGACACCGTCCACGCGGGCGGCTTCCTGGTGCTCGGCGCGATGGCCGCCGCCACGCTGAAGGCCGTCGTACCGGCCACCTGGCTCCGACTGGCCGCCGACAACCCGGTGTTGTCGGTCCTCGCGCTTGCCGTCCTCGCCGTACTGCTCTCCATCTGCTCGGAGGCGGACGCGTTCGTCGCGGCGTCGCTGACCGAGTTCTCGATGACGGCCAAGCTCGTGTTCCTGGTGGTGGGCCCGATGATCGACCTCAAGCTCTTCGCCATGCAGGCGGGCACGTTCGGCCGGGGCTTCGCGCTGCGCTTCGCCCCGGCCACCTTCGCCGCCGCCGTCGCGGGCGCGGTCCTGACCGGGGCGGTGCTCCTGTGAACCGGCACGCCCAGGCGGCGGTCCTCTTCCTGCTCGGCGGCGCGCTGCTGCACGCGGGCACGACGGATCTGTATCTGCGGTACGTCAAGGCGGGGTTGCAGCCGTTGCTGCTGGCGGCGGGGGTGGTGCTGATCGTGACGGCGGGGGCGACGGTCTGGTACGAGCGGCGGCGGGCGAAGTCGGCCTCCCGGGAAGGAAGTTCAGCGGAGGAGGTCGTACGGGACGATCACGAGGCCCACGCCCACCCCGAGCCCGGCGTCTCCTGGCTCCTGGTCCTCCCCCTCCTCGCCCTCATCCTCGTCGCCCCGCCCGCCCTCGGCTCGTACAGCGCCCTGCGCACCGGTACCGCGCTCCAAAAGCCCTTCGGCTACGAGCCGTTGCCCGCGAGCAACCCGGTCCCGCTGACCGTCGTCGACTACGCCTCCCGCGCCGCCTACGGCCACGGCCGCACCCTGCACGGCCGCGCCGTCCGTGTCACCGGCTTCCTCGCGCTGGACGGCTCCGGCCGGCCCTACCTCGTCCGCATGGCCCTCAACTGCTGCGCGGCCGACGCCCAGCCGGTCAAGATCGCCCTGACCGGCCAACTCCCGCCCGTCCTGCGCCCCGACGCCTGGCTGGAGGTGAGGGGCACGTACACCCCGAAACTGACCCGCGACCCGGTCAACGGCGGCCCCATCCCGTACCTGAAGGTCACGTCCACGAAGCCGGTACCGACACCGCGCGACCCGTACGACGAGACCTGGAACAAATAGTGACCCGGGTCACCCCGGGCCGTGTCACATCCCGGCGCCGTCCTCCGTCGTAACCGTGTATCCATCGGAAACGGCACCAGGGAGTGCGGCATGGAAGCACG
Source organism: Streptomyces sp. NPDC005435 (assembly GCF_040703155.1). NCBI lineage: Bacteria > Bacillati > Actinomycetota > Actinomycetes > Kitasatosporales > Streptomycetaceae > Streptomyces > Streptomyces sp. NPDC005435. The sequence continues at coordinate 161,175 of NZ_JBEXEQ010000001.1, read as the reverse complement.
GCTCAACGTCTTCGCCAACCCGATCTCCGGCAAGATCATCAAGCACCTCGGCGCGGCCGGACTCACGCTCGCCGAGTCCTCGCTGCCCGCCTCGACGCAGGAGCTGGTGAAGATCCGCGCCAGCCAGATCAACGGCTGCGCCTTCTGCCTCGACATGCACACCAAGGAGGCCGTGCACGCGGGGGAGACCCACCAGCGGCTGCACCTGGTCGCCGGGTGGCGCGAGGCCACCGTCTTCACCGACGCCGAGCGCGCCGCCCTGGAGCTGGCCGAGCAGGGCACCCGGATCGCGGACGCGGCCGGCGGGGTCCCGGACGAGGTGTGGGCGAACGCGGCCAAGCACTACGACGAGGAGCAGCTGCTCGCGCTGGTCACGCTCGTCGCGCTCATCAACGCGTACAACCGGATGAACGTCATGCTCCAGCTGCCCGCCGGGGACTACCAGGTGGGTCAGTACGCCGCCTGAGCGCAACCCTGTGAGACGGCGTGTGCGCACGGCCGCGCCCGCGCCGCTCGCATAAGGTCGGCCACACCCGACATCCGGAGTGAAAATGGGAAAAACGGATGAACTGGTGGGTGTGGCCGACGGGACGGCGACAGTCGTCACCACCCCGCCGGTGCGCCCCGCCGTCCTGCGGCCCCGGCCCCGCCCCGTCGCCGTGGCCCTCGTCGCGGCGGCCGCCGTCGGCACGGCGGTGCTGCTGCTCGCCCGGACCGGATGGCTCGACCAGCCCGCCGTCCAGGCGTGGCGCACCATCTGCCTCGCCATCGCCGTCCAGGCGCTGCCCTTCCTGCTCCTCGGCACCGCCCTGTCCGGCGCCATCAACGCCTTCGTCCCCGCCGACCTGTTCACCCGGGTCCTGCCCAAGCGGGCCGCGCTCGCGGTGCCGGTCGCGGGGGTCGCGGGCGCGATCCTCCCAGGGTGCGAGTGCGCCTCGGTGCCGGTGGCGAACAGCCTGATCAGACGGGGTGTCACCCCGGCCGCCGCGTTCGCGTTCCTGCTCTCCGCGCCCGCCATCAACCCCGTCGTGCTCACCGCCACCGCCGTCGCCTTCCCGGGCAACCCCGCGATGGTCGCCGCCCGGCTGCTCGCCTCGCTGGCCACCGCCGCCGTGATGGGCTGGCTGTGGCTCTGCTTCGGCAAGGAGAAGTGGCTGCGCCCCGCCGTACGGCACACCGGGCACCAGCACGGACACAGCCGCTGGACGGAGTTCCGGCACGGCTTCCAGTACGACTTCCTGCACGCGGGCGGCTTCCTCGTCCTCGGCGCGATGGCCGCGGCCACCTTCAACGTCGCCGTCCCGCGCTCGGTCCTCGACACCTTCTCCGGCTCACCCTGGCTGGCGGTGCCCTTCCTCGCCGGACTCGCCGTGCTGCTCGCGGTGTGCTCGGAGGCGGACGCGTTCGTGGCGGCCTCGCTCACGGGCTTCTCCCCCATGGCCCGGCTCGCTTTCATGGTGGTCGGCCCCATGGTGGACCTCAAGCTGATCGCCCTTCAGGCGGGCACGTTCGGCCGCGCGTTCGCGCTCCGCTTCTCGGCGGCGACGACGGTCGTGGCGGTCGCCGCGAGCGTCCTGGTGGGAGGTGCGCTGCTGTGAGACGCACCGTACAGAGCGGGCTGCTCTTCCTGACGGGCGCGGGGCTGCTCCACGCCTCCCTGTTCACGACGCTGTACCTCCGGTACGTGAAGGAGGGGCTGCGGCCGCTGCTGGTCGCGTCGGGGGTGGTGCTGATCGTGCTGGGGGTGATGAACCTGGTGCTGGAGATGCGTGGGGGCGGGAGACGGTTGTCGGGCGGCCGCGGGCACGTGGGCCCCGACGACGTGGGCCGGGGGCACGTGGGCCGGGGGCACGTGGGCCGCGGGCACATGGGCCGTGACCACATGGGCCATGGGCACATGGACCGCGACCACACGGACCACGGGCACATGGACCGTGACCACACGGGCTACGGGCACATGGGTCATGACCACATGGACCACGGGCACATGGGCCCCGACCACATGGGCCCCGACCACACGGCCCCCGGCCACACGGACCACGGCCACGACCACTCCCGCGCCCCCAAAGTCGCCTGGCTCCTCGCCCTCCCCGCCCTCAGCCTCCTGGTCTACGCCCCACCCGCCCTCGGCGCCTACACCGCCTCCCACGCGAGCACGAAGTCCGCACCCCCGGTCACCCAGTCCCGCTTCGACCCGCTCCCCGCCTCCACCGCCCCCGTCCCCTTGACCCTGACCGGCTTCACCAACCGCGTCCAGCAGGACCCGGCGAAGTCGCTGAGGGGCCGCGCGGTCCAGCTGACCGGGTTCGTCACGCCGGGCGGCGCGGACGGCGGCTGGTATCTGACCCGGATCATCTTCACGTGCTGCGCGGCCGACTCCCAGACCGTGAAGCTCCGGATGTACGGCCCGGAGGCCCCGCCCGCCAACACCTGGCTCTCGGTCACCGGCACCTGGCACCCGGCCGGCACCCTCGGCACCAAGTCGGCGGCCGCCGCACTGGACGTCCACGAGACCCACACCGTGGCGCAGCCGATCAACGCGTACACGGACGACCTGCCGCTGACCGTCGGCTCGTAAAGCGGTGAAGCCCGTACGAGCCGTACGAGCCGTACGAGCCGTAAAGCCGTAGAAGCCCGGGCCCGCCGGTGACGTGGTCACTCATGGCGGGCCCCGGGTAGGCTGGGTGACCGGCCGTGCCTTCGGGGCGCGGCGCGGCGGTGGGGCTCGCCGTACCCGAACCGCGGCATCGACGCCGCCAACAGTCCCTGCTTGCGATGGAGTGTGCCCGCGTGCGCGGGCCCCGGGCGAGTAGGGAGACGTACCTTCATGACAGCATCGCGACCCGCCACGGCGAGAGAACCCGTGGACCCCGACGTGGATCTGCGCGTACCCCGCGAACGCGTGCGGTCCTGGCGGGCGCAGGCGCCCGTCGTGGCCGTCGTCTCGGTGGGCGGCGCGATCGGCGCGACGGCGCGGTACGCGGGCTCACTGCTGTGGCCGACGGCCGCCGATGGTTTCCCGTGGACCACCTTCGTGATCAACGTGACCGGCTGCGCGGTCATCGGCGTGTTCCTGGTCCTCGTCAGCGAGGTCTGGACGGCCCACCGCCTGCTGCGCCCCTTCTTCGGCACCGGCGTGCTCGGCGGCTACACGACCTTCTCGACGTACGCCGTCGAGATCGAGCGCCTGGTGAACGCGGGCGAGGCCCGTACCGCCCTTCTCTACCTGGCCGCGACCCTGTTCGCGGCCCTCGGCGCGGTGGCGCTCGCGGTCACGGCCACGCGCCGCGTCCTCGCCTGGAGGCAGTCATGACGGCGACACGGCTGACCGGGGACGCCCTGCGGGTGACGATCTTCATCGGTGAGCACGACACCTACCACCACAAGCCGCTGTACAGCGAGATCGTCCACCGCGCGCACGCGGCCGGGCTCGCGGGCGCGAGCGTCTTCCGGGGGATCGAGGGCTTCGGCGCGACCTCCCTCATCCACACCGCCCGGCTGCTGTCCCTGAACGAGGACCTGCCGGTGGCCATCGTGATCGTGGACACGGAGGACCGGGTGCGGGCGTTCCTGCCCCAGCTGGACGAGCTGGTGGGATCGGGACTGGTGATTCTGGACGACTGCGAGGTCATCCGTTACGTGGGTGAGGAGAGGCACGCGTGAACTGGCTGCTGGTGATCGTCGGGGGCATGGCCGGGGCACCGCTGCGCTATCTGACCGACCGTTTCGTGCAGAAGCGTCATGACGCGGTGTTCCCCTGGGGCACCTTCACCGTCAACGTCATCGGCTGCTTCATCCTCGGCCTGCTGACGGGCGCGGTGGTGGCGGGCGCCGCGTCCAGCAACGTGCAGTTGTTGCTCGGCACGGGGCTGTGCGGCGCCCTGACCACGTACTCCACCTTCTCCTTCGAGACCCTGCGCCTGGCCGAGGACGGGGCGCGGTTCCTCGCGGCGGCGAACGTGGTCGCGAGCCTGGTGGCGGGGCTGGGGGCGGCGTTCGTGGGGACGGCGGTGGCGGAGGCGATCTGGGTCTGAGGACCCGGGGCGGTCGCGGGCGCGCGAGAGGCGCGCGGGCGGGGTGCGCGCCCGGTGTCAGGCGGTGTCCAGGCCGTCGACCAGCCGGTTGAGGAACCGGTCGAAGGTCGCCTCCAGGGAGGCCGGCCGCCCCGGCGCGGCGGCCAGCGCCCCGGCCAGTTCCGGATGGTGGCCGTCGGTGGCCACGGCGGTGAGATAGCGGGCCTCGGCCGGGCTCCAGCCCGGTGAACCCGCGCTCGCTGCCTGCGCCAGCTCATGGCGGACATGCCCGGCCACGAAGGCCGTGAGCTGGGCGAACACCTCCAGGCGGGCCGCACCGTCGAGCCCGCTCGGCCGGAGCGCCACGAGGGCGTGTTCGAGGAAGTCCAGGGCGCGCGGTCCCGGGATGTGCCGGGTGACGAGGGTGTCGGGCACCCAGGGGTGGCGCAGCATCAGCGCGCGCTGCCGGCGGGCCAGCGTCTTCAGGTCGGCCCGCCAGTCGCCGGTGAGCGGGTCCGTGCGCGGCAGCTCGCCGCAGACGTGGTCCGTCATCAGCGCGAGCAGGGTGTCCTTGTCGGGCGCGTAGGTGTAGAGCGACATCACGCCCGCGCCGACCTCGGCCGCGACCCGCCGCATGGTGACCGCGTCCAGGCCCTCGGTGTCCGCGAGGGCGACCGCCGCCGCCGTGATCGCCGTACGGCTGAAGGAGGGCCGTCGGCCCCGGCGCGGCTCGGGGTCCCCGAGCCACAGCCGCTCCGGATCGACCCCCGAGGGGCCCGGTCCCTTGTCGTGCGGCACGCTCTCCGCGCTCCTTCCCTGCACCGACTTTTCCGGGATCATCCAAGCACCCTCTTTTCTCGTACACGGTACGGAATCTATTCTCGTACGCAGTACGGAACAAGGAGGGGAACGATGACGTCCGCCACGCCCGACACCGTGACCGCCGCACGCCCGGCCGGAGGCCGCCCGCCGCTGTCCGCGCGCCTGCTGAGAGCGGTCTTCCGGGGACTGCCGGCCAAGCGGCACGCCGTGGGCTGCGAGAGGGGCCTCGCCGTACCGGCCGGCGACGGCAGCCCGCTGCTCACCGACCACTACTTCCCGCGCGCCGAGGGCGACTTCCCCACCCTCCTGGTCCGCTCGCCCTACGGCCGGGGCCTGCCGTGGAGCGCGATGTACGGGCTGCTCTTCGCCGAACAGGGCTTCCACGTCGTCCTGCAGAGCTGCCGGGGTACGGGCGGCTCGGGCGGCACCTTCGACTTCTGGCGCAACGAACCCGCCGACGGCCAGGCGGCGGTCGCGTGGCTGCGCCAACATCCCTGGTTCAACGGCACGTTGGGCACCGTGGGCCCCAGCTACCTCGGCTACACCCAGTGGGCCCTCGCCCTCGACCCGCCGCCGGAGCTGAAGGCGATGGTGGTCCAGATCGGTCTGCACGACCCGCACGCCGTCTTCCACACCGACGGCGCGCTGCACCTGGACAACGCTCTCGCCGTAGGGGCCGGAATGGGCCACCAGCACCGGGGCGCCCTCGCGTTCACGGGAGTGACCCTGCGGCTGAGGCGCCGTCTGCGGGGCATCCTCGCCACCCGCCCCCTGCGTGGCGCATACCGCCCCGCGCTCGGCGAACTGCCCTGGCTGGAGGGCGCGATGAGCCACCCGGACGCCGGCGACCCGTACTGGAGCGGGAGTTCACTGGCCGAGGCGGCCGAGGGCCTCCGCGTCCCCACCTGCCTGATCGCCGGCTGGCACGACGCCATCGCAGGTCAGAGCTTCGAGCAGTACGCACGCCTGCGCCGCGCCGGAGGCGAGAACGCCCTGCTCGTCGGCCCCTGGACCCATCACACCGCGCTCCAGGAGGGCTGGCCGGAGGTGTTCGCGGAGAGCCTCGCCTGGCTGCGCGCCCATCTGTGCGAGGACCGCTCCGCGCTGCGCCCGACCGAGGTGCGCGTCCATCTCGGCGGCGCCTGGCGGGACGTGGACCAGTGGCCCGCCAAGTCGGCGGACGTCTCCTGGTACCCGTTCCCCGGCGCCCACCTCACCCGGCAGGCCCCCGTGGACAACTCCCCCGTGGAGTCCTTCGGTTACGACCCGGACGACCCCACCCCGGCCCTCGGCGGCCCCCTGCTCTCGCCCGGCGCGGGGCCCCGCGACAACCGCCCTCTGGAGGCCCGCGCCGACGTCCTGACCTTCACCGGACCGCCGCTCACCGAGCCGCTGGACATCCTGGGCCCGGTCACCGCCCGGCTCGCCGTCTCCACCGACACCGGGCACGCCGACGTCTTCACCCGCCTGTGCGACGTGGACCCCGAGGGCCGCTCCGTCAACGTCTGCGACGGGCTCGGCCGGGCCCGTACGGCAGGCGACACGCCCGCGCGTCTCACCGTGCCGATGGGCACCACCGCCCACCGCTTCCCCGCCGGGCACCGCGTCCGCTGGCAGATCAGCGGCGGCGCCCACCCGCGCTACGCCCGCTCCTCCGGCACCGGTGAACTCCCCCTCGACGCCACCACGTTCGTCCCCGCGCGCATCACCGTCCACGCGGACTCGGAGCTGACCGTGCCCGGCCTTCAGAGCCCGAGGTCCGACAGCCCCGGGTGATCGTCGGGCCGCCGGCCGAGCGGCCAGTGGTACTTCCGCTCGCCCTCGGTGATCGGCAGGTCGTTGATGGAGGCGAGGCGTACGCGCATGAGCCCATCCGCGTCGAACTCCCAGTTCTCGTTGCCGTAGGACCGGAACCAGGTGCCCGAGTCGTCGTGCCACTCGTAGGCGAACCGCACGGCGATCCGGTCCCCGGTGAAGGCCCACAGCTCCTTGACCAGCCGGTAGTCCAGCTCCCGGGCCCACTTGCGGGTGAGGAAGGCGACGATCTCGTCCCGGCCGCGCAGGAACTCGGAGCGGTTGCGCCAGCGGCTGTCGGGCGAGTAGGCGAGGGCGACCTTCTCCGGATCGCGCGAGTTCCAGCCGTCCTCGGCGAGGCGCACCTTCTCGACGGCGCTCTCACGGGTGAAGGGGGGAAGCGGCGGGCGGGCGGCCATGGGGACTCCAGGGGCTGGGGGCCTCCATTCCACCGCGGGACGGCGGGCGACGCATCCGAGGCGGGTGCGGGCGACGCATCCGAGGCGGGTGCGGACGCCGCCCTTACCGTGTCGGCATGAACCAGTCACAACCCATCGGAAACGGCCGTTCCTGATACCGCCCCATGGTGGCCCGCCCCACCGACGAACGGCACCGCGTCGCCACCGTCCTGGAGCTGTTCCTCGACCTCTGCTTCGTCACCGCGGTCGCCGAGGCCACGGGGGACACGGGGTGCTCGGGTACGCGCTCGTGTTCTTCGCGATCTGGTGGGCGTGAACCAACCGGGCAACGCCTGATCGCGGGATGCCTGACCAGTGGGGATGAACGCCGAAGGCCCCGCCGCACACCACTGGGGCAGTGCACGAGCGGGGCCCCTGGCTACGCCCTCACCGCTCCGAGGGAAGCGGCACCCAGTCAATGGGCGGACCGGGGCGAGTGCCTGAGCGCGTCGGCTCAGTCGGGGAGCCGTCTACCCCTGCACAAGGCTTGTCCGGTCGGAGGCGTCGCTGCCCGGCACACTGACGGTGTTGTTCGGCTTCGTCAGCGGGCCGGGGTCCTGGTCGGCGCGGGTGACGCGCGCATGGTCGCTGAATTCGCGCCGGTAGAGACCGTGGCCCGGATTCAGTCCCGTGTGTCTGAGTGCCCAGTCCTGGGCGTCCTCGGCGTTCGCCTGCGGGCCCGACGATTCCTCGCACCCAAACGTCATGCAGAACAGCTGGGCGACGACTCCGCCCGCCGGCTCATGCCGGATCGAGTGCTCTACGAATCGGTACACAGCGCGGGTCACGCGTGCTCGGCCGCGTGCTCGGCCTCCAGCTCGGCCGCGTGCTTGTCCGCGAGGTGGCGGCGCAGTCGTACGTTGATGTCCGACCGCTTGCTCCCGTCGCCGCACGCTTTCGCCCTCTCCCGCTCGACACGGTGCATGGCGCACTCCGCGCAGTTGGGCATGGGCTCGGGGCCGGTCTCGAACACGAGCGAGAGATCCAGGGGGACTCCCTGGCTCCCGGTGGGGGTCATCAACGCGAGTTCTTCGGGCGTTCCCTGAGTCGTCTTGGCCATGTTCGCCCGCCCCTTCGCAGTCGTCCGTGTGACGACCACGCTAGGAACACCCGAACCCCAACTCACAGCCGATTGCACGCGATTGCGCGCCGATCACACGAGAGAGTCACGCGCCTTGGTCAGCAGCGCACGGGCCTTGTCGCCGTAGACGGCCGTGTCGGCCAGCGTGGTGAAGGTGTCGGCGTACGCCGCTATCTCGCTGGGCTGCGTGATCGTGAGGTAGCCGGACACAAGCTCTACGTTCACCTGGGCCCTGTCGAAGATCCAAAAGCCCTCTACGGGCATACGAGCCCGGCCGAGTCGAGTAGGCACTACGCCCACGCTGACGTTGGGTAGCGCGTTCACCGTCAGCAGGTGGTCAAGCTGTTCTGCCTGCGTCTCGGCGTCGCCAAGCCCGTTGCTCAGCGTGGATTGCTCGACCAGGAACGCGAACCGCCGTTGCCCCTCGTAGAGCACTTGCTGACGTTCCATGCGTGCGGCCACAGCGTCGGCCACGTCATCGACGCTTACCCGCCTCCGCTGGACCGCGCGCAACACGTCCTCGGTGTAGTCGAACGTCTGAAGAAGACCGGGGAAGAGACCCGGCGAGTAGGCACGAAACCAGCGGGTGCGCTCGTACAGCGGCAAGCGGGCTTCCTGCGGCCGTCGCAGCCCGGCACGCTCCATCCGGCGCCAGGACACCCACATGCCCTCCACGGCCCTCAGAGAGGCGATCAGGTCCGCCGCCTGGTCCGCCGCGCCGCAGGCTTCGCACCACGCCCGGATGTCGTCCTCGCTGGGCTGCGTCTTCGCTGTCGAGATCCGGGACACCTTGGACGGATGCCAGCCACACAGCGCGGCAAGGTCCTTGCCCCCAAGCCCGGCGTCCTTGACCAACTCCCGTAGGCGGTCGGCAAGGAGCTGCCGGGCTTGCTGGACGCTAGACGATGCTGATTGAGCCATGACTCACTGAACCGGCTTGTACTCCTCGTGCGGCGTCGCCCGATCCCACACCAACTCAAAGGAAGATGCGACGAGTTGGATCACTTCCGGTTCCGTCCTCCACTCGCGGTCAACGACTTCCCCGACCCCAGAGAAGTACGTGAACAACACCGCCTCGCCGTCGAACATCCACAGGTCGGTACCGGGCAGCGGGATATCAGCGGCCCGGCGACGGGGCAGCCAGCGGACAAGTTCCCCCGCCACGACATTCGGGAACGTCACGTCATGCTCGTACCGGATGTAGTCAGTCACCGGCTCAGAGACGATCCGTGCCCGTCGCATGACGACACCGCGCGCCGTCGTCTCCGTCACCACGTCCAGGAACGGACGCCACCACTCGGACCGATCGGCGGCGGGGTTCAGCCGCTTGCCGTTCTGCCACGCGATGAACTCGGGGTCGTTCGGCTGGTAGGTGTCGCGCATCTCCAGGTGCACAGCGGACCGGCGAGCCTTGGCCAGACCCTCAAGCACAGGGTTCGTCATCGCCCTACTCGCTGTCGTGAGGGGGCAGGTACTGCCGCATGACCTTGGGCAGGCGGATGATCACCTCGTGATCCGGAACGTCCGTACTGTGCCCCGGAATCGAGCCGATCTCCTGGCACGCTTTCACTTCCCCCTCCGTGGCCCGGTACGACTGGATCAGCAGGTCTCCACTGTCTTCGTCCAGCCAAATCGTCGGCGAGTCAGTGTCCGGCGTGTTCGGGATGATCCCGAGGAACCGCAGCTTCACGCTTACCCTCCCGCTGTGTCGATCCAATTGCAGTTGATTGCATGACTCTCACTCGCCCGGTGGAACCCGTCAAGACCGCCTGTTTCTACCGGACGTGATCACGCCAGAGGTGGTTATCCATCCAACTGACCCTGGCCCTCTTCGCAGGAGTCGCCCCTGCTCTCCCTCAAGCTCACGGGCGGCGGCACGGACAAGGACGGTGCCAGGGGGTTGACTTGAACGCTGCTCTTAGGTCTGCGATGGATGACGCAAAACTGACGCCACGTCAGCTCGCATACCGGGTGGGGGTATCAGCCAAGCAAGTGGAACGATGGCTGGGTGACGCAACGATCACCCCGCACGCGAGGAACCGAGCGGACGCCTGCCGAGCGCTGGGAGTAGATGAGGACATGCTTTGGCCAAAGGTTGTGCAGGAGCGCGTTAAGACAGGGAATGACCGGGAGCTGGTACACAGCTACCCCTATCGCTCCGCGTGCCCGTCAACGGTCTGGTCTCAGTTGGTCGAATCAGCGAGCGGCGACGTGTTCCTCGCTGGCTTTACGAACTACTTCTTTTGGACCCAGGTTCCACACTTTGCCGAAACGCTGCGCACGAAGGCGGAGAACGGCTGTCGTATCCGCTTCCTGCTCGGTGACCCGGAAGGGGAGGTGACCAGACAGCGCGAGGAAATCGAAGACGTGGCGCTATCGGTATCCACCCGCATCCGAATCACTCTGGAGCACCTGGACCGGCTCGGCCCGCTGCCCAACGTAGAAGCGCGGTTCTCTGCCCCGCTGGACGCGATCAATCACGTGAGCCTGTCTGTGTTCCGGTTCGACGGCGAGGAACTTGTCACGCCGCATCTGGCCCGGCTCGTCGGCCATGACTCCCCGCTGTTGCACCTGCGCCGGCAGGGAGCCGGGGGGATGTTCGACCGGTTCGCGGAGCACGCCGAAGAGCTGTGGGGGCGCGCTATCCCCCGGACTGCCTAGGAATCGAAGGGTGCCCGAATCCCTTGGAAAAACTGGGGATTCGACGCCTGTAACCCCCGAGCCGCAAAAGACCGACTTTCGAATCGAAGGCCCTCCGCCAGAACACAAAACCCCCGACAGCCGGTGAGGCCATCGGGGGTAGGTAGGAACGTTCCTAGGTTGAACGAAGCCCGAGCGGCCATCGGAACAGTGTGTGCGCCACCTCTGGGTTAATCCGTGCTGCGGTTACAACCGTTCGTGCTTGCGTCCACCTTTGCGCTGAAAGAAAGGGAAGGGATAGTAGGCGGCGACCCGATCGGCGGTAGCTATTCGCGGGCGGACCCAGGCGCGGAGGAGGCGTGACGGGGTGGCCGGCCTGACGGGTGGGTCGGCCTGACCAGGGAGCCGTCCCCTCTCACCCCCGGTCGACCCTCTCCAGGAACTCCCGGATCAACTCGCTCACCACCACCGGCTGTTCCACCGTGCTGCTGTGCCCCGCCCCCGGCACCACCTCAAGCCGCGCCCCCTTCACCGCCGCCGCGATCCGCTCCGACTCGACCGGCGGAGTGGCCGCGTCGTCGGCGCCGACAACGACCAGGGTGGGTACGGAGATCCGGCCGAGCTCGTCGCGGACGGCGGGCCGCTCGCTGACGCCGAGGACGGCCTTGCGGATGCCGGACCGCCGGCAGCGCCGCAGCCGCCGTACCCACTCGTCCACGATCGGCGCGCTCGCCGGTGACGCGAGGAACTCCGGTCCGAACATCTCGGCCTTGACCCGCCCCAGGACCGGTCGTACGCCGGTGACTTGGTAGACGTTGGCCAGCAGCCGGTACTCCGCGGTCTTCGCCCCGTCCTCCGCGTCCGCGCTCGTGTCGAGCAGGGTGAGCGACCGGAGCAGCTCCCCGTGCCGGGCCGCGAGGCGCTGTCCGACGAAACCGCCCATGGAGAGGCCGACGTAGTGAACGGCCCCGAGCCCGAGCCCTTCGATCACCGCGACGGCGTCGGCGGTGAGGGTGTCCATGTCGTACCCGTCCGGCGTCGCCGGGGTCTCCCCCTGCCCCCGCCAGTCCACGGTCACGCACCGGTAGTCCCGCCGCAGCGCCTCCACCTGCGGATGGAACATCCACCCGCTGAAGAGCAGCCCGTGCCCGAAGACGACAGCGGGCGCGTCGGGCTTCCCCGGAGGCGCCCCGGTGTCGGTGCAGAAGACGGAGACGCCGTTGACGTCGATCAAGGGCACGCGGGGCTCCTTCACGCTCAAAGGCGATCTCGCCGAAGGGGTGGCAGCCGAGCGTAAGGGTGCGCGGGGAGATGCTCAACGGTCATGCGGGTGAGAGCAGTTCGGTCCGCCCGGCCGCTACGGCGTCCCGCCCCGCCGGTACCCCTCCCACAACCGCCCGCCCACGGCCCCGAGCACCTCGTCCACGACCCCCACCAGCAACTCGTCCCGCCCGCCCAGCACTTCCAGCAGCCCCCACCGCAACCGTCCCGCGAGCCCCGGCTCCGCTCCCTCCAGCCGTCGCGCCAGCCACTTCCCGCCCCCACGCCAGGAGCGCTCGCTGATCAACGCCAACTCGCCTGTCCGCCGTACGAGTTCGGTGCCGATGAACAACCGCTCGTCCTGATCCCGGCTACCCGCCAGGTCGTCGAGCAGATCGGTGATCGCGTACCGCAGATCGCCGATCACGTCGCCGGCCACCCCCGGCGGCCCCGCATCGGCCAACTCCCCTGCCCGGGCGGCGATCCGCGCCCCCACCCCGTCCACGTCGAACAGCAACTCCCCGTCGGCACACATGAAAAGCAACGGCGACCGCCCCGCGCCCACCTCCCGCCCGACAAACGCTCCCCACGTCCCCTCGGTGTGCACGAACATCTCCACCGGCAGGCCCCCGCTCCGGAAACTCTCCCGATACGGCGCCGGCTCCCCCCACAGCAGTACGACGACATCGAGGTCCGACATCGCCGTCCGCCGCTCCGTGAGAACACTGCCCCCGAGAAAAGCGGCCCGGGCATCGGGGTGCCGCTCCAGCACCAGGTCCCGCGCGATCGCCACCACATCCATGCGGCGACTATGCAGCGCCCGTCCCGCCACCCGCACGGCCTTTTCCCCCGGCGCGGCGGGCCGCACGCCGCCGGGAGCGGCCCATGCCCCGGGCTACGTCCCCTCCGCGATACGGCGTCCGTGGGCGGCGGCCCGGAGCAGGGAGCGGGCCACCCGTTCGGCGTCGTCCGGGCGGAGGCGGATCTCCTGTGTCCACAGCACCGACAGCCGCACGGTGCCGTCCAGCAGGTTCGTCGCGACGTCGACCTCGACACCGTTGCCCGTGGAGTCCGTGACGTTCAGGTCCAGGTCACTGCTGTAGGCGCTCATGCGGCCAAGGATGTACGACCCCTCAGGGGGCGGCGACCGGATTCCGTGGCCCCGCCCGAGGTGCCGCTCCTCGGCCACGACCGGAAACTGTCGGAGGAGGCGGCTCGGCACCTTCGGCACCCTCCCCGCCATCGCCGTCGGCCCCCGCAAGGAGCACCATGGCGCACGTACCGCCCCCCTTCGACCCCGAACTCGCCGTCACGCTCAAGGCCGTCAACCAGGTCATGCCGCCGGCGCTGACCGCCGAGCAGATCGGCATGGCCCGCCGGAGCCCGGCCCTGCGGATACTGGCCGACACGGACCCGACCATGGGCGGCGCCTTCGAGACCGAGGACCGTACGGTGCCGGGCCCCGACGGCGCCCCCGACATCTCGCTGCTGATCTGCCGCCCCACCACGCCGTCGGCGGGCCGCCCCCGTCCCGTCGTCTACTTCGCCCACGGCGGAGGCATGGTCCTGGGCGACAACAGGTCCGGCGTGGAGCTGCCCCTGTCCTGGGCCCGGGAACTGGACGCGATCGTGGTGTCCGTGGAGTACCGGCTGGCACCGGAGCATCCGCACCCCGCGTCTGTCGAGGACGTGTACGCCGGTCTGCTGTGGACGGCGGAGCACGCCGGGAAGCTCGGCGGCGACCCCGGGCGGATCGTCACGGCGGGTACGAGTGCCGGAGGCGCCCTCACGGCCGCGCTGGGACTCCTCCTGCGGGACCGAGAGGGCCCGCGGCCGGTCGGGCAGATGCTGCTGTGCGCGATGCTCGACGACCGCAACGACTCGCCCTCCACCCACCAGATGGCGGGCATCGGCGTCTTCGACCGTACGGCCAACGACACGGCGTGGACGGCGCTGCTCGGCGAGCGCCGCGGCCGCCCGGACGTCTCCCCCTACGCCGCCCCGGCCCGCGCCGAGGACCTCACCGGCCTGCCCCCGACCTTCATGGACGTCGGCTCCGCGGACACCCTGCGGGACGAGGTCGTCGCCTTCGCCTCCCGCCTCTGGCAGTCCGGGGGCGTGGCCGAACTCCACGTCTGGCCCGGCGGTTTCCACAGCTTCATCGGCTTCGCCCCCGAGGCGACGCTGTCCCGGTCGGCCCGTGTGGTGCAGGTGGACTGGCTGCGCAGGCTTCTCGCGGAGTAGCGGGCTCCTGGGCGCGGAGGCAGGTGACGTACTCTCCGTAACCCCAGGTCAGCGGGCCGCCGGCCCCGCCCGGTCCGCTCCCGCCGCGCTCGCCGTCCAGGAGGCGAGTATGCGCAGGGCGTCGTAGGAGGGCGTGCCCGGCTCCGCCGTGTAGGTGACGAGCTGCTGGTCGGGGTCGGTGACGCAGGTGAGGGTGTTCCAGTCGAGGGTGAGGTCACCGGCGACCGGGTGCCGCAGCACCTTGGTGCCCATGCCCCGCGTGGCGACCCGGTGCGCGCCCCACCAGCGGCGGAAGTCCTCGTCCCGCATCGAGAGCTCACCGACGAGGGCGGTCAGCCGCGGGTCCTTCGGATCCCGCGCGGCCTCCATGCGCAGCTGGGCGACGCCGGTCTGGGCGACCTCCGTCCAGTCCCGGTACAGGGCCCTGACCGAGGGGTTCAGGAAGACCATCCGGACGTAGTTGCGCTGCTTGTCGGGGATGTGGTCGAAGTCGCCGAGGAGCGCGGCGGCCAGCGGGTTCCAGGCGAGGACGTCCATCCGCCGGCCCAGCACCATGGCCGGTACGTTCGTCAGGTTGTCCAGCAGCTGCCGCAGCTGCGGCTGGACCTTCTGCGGGGCCTGCCGGCGCGGCCGGGAAGTGTCCTTCCCGGCCAGCTCCAGCATGTACGCGCGCTCGTCCTCGCCGAGCCGCAGAACCCGGGCGATGGTGTCCAGCACCGGCGCGGAGGCCTGGCGGCGCCCCTGTTCGATACGGGTGTAATAGTCGGTGCTGATCGAGGCGAGCAGGGCCACCTCCTCCCGCCGCAGCCCCGTGACGCGGCGCCGGCCGCCGCCCTCCGCCAGCCCCACCTCGGCCGGGCCGAGCTCCTTCCGCCGGGCCTTGAGGAAATCACCCAGCTCATTGCGGTGCGTACTGCTGCTCATGCCGACGAGTCTGCCAGGAAGAGGCGTTTCCGAGAGGGGGACAGTTCTGTCCCCGGACAGGAACGGCCCATTTCGCGGGGGCGCGACGCGTGCGAATGTCGAAGACGTGGCCGGTGGAAAGCGATCCGAATTCCAGGCCACCGGAATTTCCCCGCCCCCACGAAGGAAACACCGAAAGACATGAAGCAGAACGTATCTTTCCCCAGCGCCGGTCTGAAGATCTCCGGAACCCTGTTCACTCCGGACGGGCACGAGGGCGGGCCGCTGCCGGCCGTCGTCGTCTCCCACCCGGCGGGCGGCGTGAAGGAGCAGACCGCGAGCGTCTACGCCGAGCGCCTGGCCCGCGAGGGCTTCGCCGCGCTGGTCTTCGACGCCGCCCACCAGGGCGAGAGCGAGGGCACCCCGCGCGGCCTGGAGAACCCCTTCCAGCGCGCCGAGGACGTCCGCGCCGCCGTCACGTACCTGACCACCCGCGACGACGTCGACCCCGCCCGCGTCGGCGCGCTCGGCATCTGCGCCTCCGGCGGCTATGTGCCGTTCGCCGCGCAGACCGACCACCGCGTCAGGGCCGTCGCCACCGTCAGCGCCGCCGACACCGGCGACCTGTTCCGCCGCGGGCTCGGCCGCACCCAGGGCCCGGAGGTCCTTCAGGCCATGCTCGACCAGGCCGGCGCCCTGCGCACCGCGGAGGCCCGCGGCGAGGCCCCCACCATGCAGAACTGGGTGCCCGAGTCGCAGGAGGGCCTGGCGGAGGGCACCCTGTGGCGTGAGGGCTCCGAGTACTACTACACGCCGCGCGGCCACCACGAGCGCTCGAACACCGGCTGGGTGCTGCGCAGCATCGACCAGCTCGCCCAGTACGACTCGTACGCGCTGATCCGGCTCCTCGCCCCCCGCCCGCTGCTGATGATCATCGGCTCGAAGGCCGACACCGCCTACTTCAGCCGCGAGGCCGTCGCCGAGGCCGGTGACAACGCCGAACTGTTCGTCGTCGAGGGCGCCACGCATGTGGACCTCTACGACAAGGACGAGTACGTCACCCCGGCGGTCGCCGAGCTGGCGGGCTTCTTCGGCAAGCACCTGGCCGCCTGACCCATCCCCCTGCCGCCGCCCCTGCGACGGCCCCCCAAGAGGAAGAAGCAGAACCATGCAGAAGGAATCCGTGCGCTTCAAGAACCGCACCTGGGACGTGGCCGCCGACCTCCGCCTCCCGGACGGATTCGACCCGGCCAAGAAGTACCCGGCCATCATCTGCGCCCACCCGATCAGCAGCTGCAAGGAGCAGACCTCGGGGAACGTCTACGCCGAGCGCCTCACCGAACTCGGCTACGTCACCCTCGCGTTCGACGCCTCGTACCAGGGCGAGAGCGGCGGCGAGCCCCGCTACCTGGAGGACCCCGCCACGCGTGTGGAGGACTTCCGCTGCGCCGTGGACCACCTGGTCACGCTCGACTACGTGGACGAGGACCGCATCGGCGTCGTCGGCGTCTGCGGCGGTGGCGGTTACGCCGCGAAGGCCACGATGACCGACCACCGCATCAAGGCGCTGGGCACCGTGGTCGCCGCGAACTACGGCCGGCTCATGCGCGAGGGCAACCTGACCCCGGACGCGGCGGTCGAGGCGCTGGAGGCGATCGGCAGGCAGCGCACCGCCGAGGCACGGGGCGCCGAGCCGCTGCTCACCACCTACATCCCGAACTCCCCCGAGGAGCGGGAGAAGGCCGGCATCGGGGACGTGGACATCGTCAACGCCGTCGAGTACTACCGCACGCCCCGGGGGCAGAACCCCAACTCGCCGAACAAGCTGCGTTTCTCCGGCCTCGAGGCGGCGATGGGCTTCGACGCCTTCCACCTCGCGGAGGTCCTGCTGACGCAGCCGCTCCAGATCATCGTCGGCGACGTACCGGGCGCCTTCGGCTCCTACCGCGACGGCTTCGAACTCTTCGACCGGGCCCGCTCGGACAAGAAGGACATCCTCGTCGTCCAGGGCGCGAGCCACTACGACCTGTACGACCAGCCGAAGTACACCGCACAGGCGCTGGACAAGCTGGAGTCCTTCTTCGCGGAGAACCTCTAGCCGGACGGGGGTGGCCGCCACCGGGCGGCCACCCCCTCGGCGCGCGCTCGCGTTTTGCCCATCCTCAGCAAATTGAATCTCGCAGGCGAACCGTCCATCCCGAAGCCGGACGAAAACGCCTCGACAACAGCCTCCCGCGCTTTACGCCGCGCGCCCGATGAACAACGGATTCGTGGTCCTCACCTTCGCCGCGCCGACCGACCGCCGCATGAAAGCGGTGGCGACAGGTGAGCGCGGTCAACATCGGCGACATGCTCCACGACGGCGCGGACCTGACCGGCCAGAACCCCGCCCTCCCCCTGCTCACCGAGTCCCACCGGACCCGCACGAAGAGCGAGGGAAACCCGGCACTCCCGGAAGCGGCGCAGAAGGCCCCGCCGCGCAGCATGACGCGCGAGGTCCGCATACAGGAAGGGCCTGATCCTCACTGAGGATCAGGCCCTTCCTGTTACTGCACTGTCGGGGTGGCGGGATTTGAACCCACGACCTCTTCGTCCCGAACGAAGCGCGCTGCCAAGCTGCGCTACACCCCGATGTCGCTGCTGTCGCGGCGACGTCGTTTACTTTAGCCCACTGGCGGCCGGAGACGAAATCCGGTTGTTGGCGAGGTCAGACGCGGCGGCGGGTGGGGGTGGGGCGGGTGTGGTCGGTGGCTATGAGGAGGAGGGCCGTGGCGTAGATCGCGAGGCCGATGAGGAGGGCGTTGGCGAGGGTGCTGCGGTAGCCGTGGGTGGCGGCGTCCAGGAAGGGGTAGAGGTAGCGGCCCCGCATGCTGTCCGCGGGGATGAACAGGGCCCGGGTCAGGGTGAAGATCAGGTACGCCAGCGGGTACACCAGCCACGCCGCCGCCTGGCGTATGTGCAGGCGGGGGGCCGGGGTGAACAGCAGCCAGTCCAGCACGGCCGCCAGCGGCAGCACGGTGTGCAGGATCTGGAGCGCGCCCCACTGGGCGTGCCAGCGCTCCGGGATCGCCGACGTGCCCGTCATCGTGAACGAGGGCGTCGTGTGGGCCAGGAGCACGTGGTACGTCAGCGCGCTCGTCACCATGTAGAGGAGCGCCGCCCCCGACACCGCCGCGGGGAGTGCCCGGCGGGCCCGCCAGGAACGGGACGCCGACAGGAGCATGACCACCGCCAGCAGGGCCGCCGCCTGGACACCGAAGTAGCTCAGGACGCGGGACGGGGCGCCGATCATGAGCTCCAGGGCGATCCCCGCCAGCGCCAGCAGCGCGGTACCCAGACGGAAGAGCGCCACCCAGGGGCGCCGGATCGGGGCCACCACCGCCGTCACCGGCACCGGCGACGGCTGGAGGACGGGCGTGCTGGGGATCGCCGGCAGGTCCCGGATCTCCCTGGGTATCGGTGCGGTCATGCCCTTCACGCTAGGCATGAGGGGGGAATGGGGCCATCTGGCGTACTCCGCCAGGGTTAACCCCGATTTTTCCCCAGTGTTCGCGCCCCCAGTGTCCGCACCCCTAGTGCTCGCGCCCCACCAGCGTCAGCAGCGTCACCTCGGGCGGACAGGCGAACCGCACCGGCGTGTACCGGTTCGTCCCGCACCCCGCCGACACGTGCAGATACGACGTCCGGTCCGCGACCGTGTGCGTAGACAGCCCCTTCACCCGCTCCGTGTCCAGGTCGCAGTTGGTGACCAGCGCGCCGTAGAAGGGGATGCAGAGCTGGCCGCCGTGGGTGTGACCGGCGAGGATCAGCGGATAGCCGTCCTCCGTGAACGCGTCCAGCGTGCGCAGGTACGGCGCGTGGACCACGCCCATCGAGAAGTCGTGCGTGCCCGTGGGGCCCCCGGCGACCCGGGCGTACCGGTCGCGCTTGATGTGCGGGTCGTCCAGGCCTGTCAGCTCGATCGAGGAGCCGTCGATCTTCAGGGTTCCCCTGGTGTTGGTCAGGTTGAGCCAGCCGGCCGAGTCGAAACCGTCCCTGAGGTCCTCCCAGGGGTTGTGGACCACGCCGGTGGCGGGGGCGTTGCCGTTCAGACCGTGCCGGCCGCTGGCCTTCTCGAACAGGTAGCGGGCGGGGTTGCGCAGCTTGGGGCCGTAGTAGTCGTTGGACCCGAAGACGTACGCCCCCGGGAACTCCATCAGCGGGCCGAGCGCGTCCAGCACCTCCGGGACGCCCTCGGGGTCCGAGAGGTTGTCGCCGGTGTTGATCACGAAGTCGGGGCGCAGGCCCGCCAGCGACTGCAGCCAGCGCCGCTTCTTGCCCTGGCCGCTCACCATGTGGATGTCGGAGACCTGGAGCACCCGCAGCGGGCGCATGCCCGGCGGCAGCACCGGCACCGTCACTCGTCGGAGGCGGAAGGAGCGGGCCTCGAACCCCGCCGCGTACGCCACTCCGGCGGCGCCTGCCGCCATGATCCCCAGGGGTACTCCATATCGCGCGCGCATACGACCATCGTGTCAGACGACCGCGCAGTGGCGAGACCGGGAGCCCTTTGGCGGAAGGGGTGTTCGGGCCGTCGGCCGGGTGGCGGGCCGGGCCGCGAAAACGGGGCGCACCCCGCGTGGCGCACCTGCGACAATCGGACGCATGACCACCACGCTCAAGGCGAAGCTGCACGACGACCTGAACGCCGCGATCAAGGAGCGCGACGAGCTGCGCTCCTCCACGCTCCGGCTGACCCTGGCCGCGATCTCCAAGGAAGAGGTCGCCGGCAAGGAGAAGCGCGAGCTGTCCGACGACGAGGTCCTCAAGGTGATCACCAAGGAGGCCAAGAAGCGTCGCGAGGCGGCCGAGGCGTTCGCGCAGGGTGGTCGTGCGGAGTCGGCCGAGCGGGAGAAGGCGGAGGGCGAGCTCCTCGCCACGTACCTGCCCAAGCCGCTCTCCGACGACGAGCTGAACGCGATCGTCGCCCAGGCGGTCGAGGAGGCGAAGGCCGCCGGTGCCGAGGGCCCGCGCGCCATGGGCGCCGTCATGAAGATCGTGAACCCGAAGGTCGCCGGCCTGGCCGAGGGCGGCCGCGTCGCCGCCGCCGTGAAGAAGCTCCTCCAGGGCTGAGACCGCACCTCAAGGGCTGAGACCGCCCGATTCAGAGGCGCTCCGACCGGATCGCCCCCCTGATACGACTTCGGGGCCGCACCCCCTGCTCACGCAGAAGGTGCGGCCCCGCCGTCGTACGTACCTCAGTTCCGGCGGCCGCCGTTCGCCCCGCCGTTCGCCTGCCCCTGGCCCTGCCCCTGACCCTGTCCCTGCGTCGGGTTCTGGGGCACCGTGACGGTCGGCTTCGTCGTACCAGGGGCGCGACCGCCCGTGCCGCCGCCGTTCGTCAGGCCGCCGAAGAGGCCGCCGATCAGACCGCCGCCACCCGGGTTGCCCCGGTGCCCGCCGCCCGTACGGCCGTGGTCGTCGCCGTTGTCCCGGCCGCCGTCGCGGCCATGGTCGTCGTCATCGTCGTCGGGGATGTCGACCAGCTGGAAGTCCGGGGCGGCCTTTCCGACCAGGGCGCCCGCCATGGCGTCCTTCCAGATCGGGCCGGGGACCTCGCCGCCGTAGACCAGCGGGCGGTAGACGCCGCCGATGGTGACGCCGGCCATCTTCAGGTCCTGCCGGGCGCTGCCGACCCAGACCGCACCGGCCAGGTTGGGCGTGTAGCCGACGAACCAGGCGTTCCTGCGCTCGTCCGTCGTACCCGTCTTGCCCGCGCTCTCGCGGTCGGTGAGGCCCGCTTCCTTACCGGTGCCGGAGTCGACCACACCGCGCAGCAGCGTGTTCACCGTGTCCGCGGTCTTCTGGCTCATCGCGCGCGAGCAGGTGGTCTTCGGCACCGGGATCGACTTCTCGTCGGTGCCGATCTTCTGGGTGATGGACTCGATGGCGACCGGCGTGCAGTACGTGCCGCGCGAGGCGAAGGTCGCGTACGCGCTCGCCATGGTCAGCGGCGACAGGCCGATCGCGCCGAGCGCGATGGACGGCGTCTGGGGCAGCTTCGAGCCGTCGCCCTGCACCACGTGCAGCGCGTCGGTCATCTTCACCACCGGGCACAGGCCGATGTCGGAGATCAGCTGCACGAAGTAGGTGTTGACCGACTTGGCCATCGCCTCCTTCATGCGGTACGGGCCCTTCTCGGACTCGTTCTCGTTCTCCGCGGACTCGTGCTTGGTGTTGCGGTACGCGATGCCGCTGCACCCCTGCACCGGGCTCGGGTACTCCATCTTGTACGGCGCGGAGTACGACTGGGTCGGCGGCTTGCCGCCCTCGATCGCGGCCGCCGCCACGAACGGCTTGAACGTCGAGCCGGTCGGGAAACCGTAGTTGGAGCCGCCGTAGGCCTTGTCCACGGAGAAGTTGTACTCGGTCTCGTCCTTGCCGTAGCCGAACGGCTTCGACTGGCCCATCGCCAGGACCTTGCCGGTGCCCGGCTCGACCAGGGTGGCGGCCGCGGCGACCTTGTCGGACTTGTAGACGTGGTCCTTGAGCGAGTCCTGCACGGAGTCCTGGGCCTGCGGGTCCAGGGTCGTACGGATCGTCAGGCCGCCCTTGTTCCAGAGCTTGGCGCGCTCCTCGCGGGTCTTGCCGAACACCGGGTCGGTCAGGAAGACGTTCTCGACGTACTTGCAGAAGAACGCGGAGCCCCGGGCCGCGGTGATGCAGCCGTTCTTCGGCTGGCTGACGTGCAGCCCGAGCGGCTTCTCCATGGCCTCGTCGGCCTCCGCCTCGGAGATGTCGCCGACCTCGGCCATGCGCTGGAGCACGGTGTTGCGCCGCTTGGTGGCCTCGGCCTCGTCGTTCACCGGGTCGTAGCGGCTCGGCGACTGCACGATGCCGGCGAGGAGCGCGGACTCCTGGAGGTTCAGGTCCTTGGCGTGCTTGGAGAAGTAGCGCTGCGAGGCCGCCTCGACGCCGTACGCCTGCTCACCGAAGAACGTGATGTTGAGGTAGTTCTCCAGGATCTTCTTCTTGCCGAGCTTCTCCTCGATCTGGATCGCGTACTTCAGCTCGCGGACCTTGCGGCCGAGGGTCTGCTGGGTGGCCTGGGCGACCTTCGTGGGGTCGTCGCCGGCCTCCTCGATGAAGTAGTTCTTCACCAGCTGCTGGGTGAGCGTGGAGGCGCCCTGGGCGACCCCGCCCTCCTGCGCGTTCTTGTTCAGGGCGCGCAGCACGCCCTTGAGGTCGATCGCGCCGTGCTGGTAGTAGCGCGAGTCCTCGATGGCGACGATCGCCTTCTGCATGTACGGCGAGATGTCCTTGAGGTCCACCACCGTGCGGTCGCGCGAGTAGACGGTCGCGATCTGGCGGCCCCGGCTGTCCAGTATGGTCGTGCGCTGGCTGAGCTGGGGGCTCTTGAGGTTGGCGGGGATCTCGTCGAAGCCCTGGACGGAGCCCTTCGCCGCGAGGCCCAGCGCGCCCGCGGCGGGCAGCGCGATGCCCGCGAGCACCGCCCCCGCCAGCACACTGACACCGAGGAACTTGGCGGCCTGCTGCGTCGTCGAGAGGCCACCGCCGGAGCGCTTCTTTGGCATGGGGGCAGCCTAATCCGTACTGATGAGCGTTCCGATGGACCGACAGTCCTTCGGGATGTTCGGATCAGGATCGTGACGTACGCCGGTGGCACGGGGGCGCCAGGGAGGTACGCGGGCGTCATGGCACGGCGCGGCGGGGCGCGTCCCTGTTCATTCGCCGGACACGCGCACAGGCATTGGCCTAAGCTGCTCTCAACTGTCACAGCGGTGCGGCCATGTAGCAATACGTCCGGCGACCCCGAATCGTTCCGGGAGTACCCCCACTTTCCGGCGGGGCGTGTCCGAATCCGCCTCGTGTGTCACCGGACGCCCCTTGTGGCGCACCACGATCGTCCCGCTTCGCCGGGATGATCACGCATGTCGTCAGCTCACTCCTCCGGGTGATCTGCCGCTTACCCATAGTCCGTTCGGGCCATTCAAGATTGGGCCCGAAGGGGGTGTTGCGCTGTCCGCGCCTTCCGTAACGTCCTCAACTGGCGGCGGTGAATATGCCGCTGCCGCCGTGGGGGAGCCTCGATTCGGGAGAGGACGGCGCCGGTATGGGCTGGGTTACCGACTGGAGTGCGCAGGCCGCCTGCCGCACTACCGATCCGGATGAACTGTTCGTTCAGGGAGCAGCGCAGAACAGGGCGAAAGCGGTGTGCACCGGGTGCCCGGTGCGGACGGAGTGCCTGGCGGACGCGCTGGACAACCGTGTGGAGTTCGGTGTGTGGGGAGGCATGACGGAGCGCGAGCGCCGCGCCCTGCTGCGCCGGCGCCCCACCGTCACCTCCTGGCGGCGTCTGCTGGAGACCGCCCGTTCGGAGTACGAGCGCGGCGCGGGAATCGTGTCCCTCGACAACGACGAGGTGTACGAGAACTACGCGGCGGTCAGCTGAGGAGTTTGCCTTCGGCATAGGTCGAAGGGGTACGTACGGGAGGCCCTTCGGGGCTGGGAGTGTCGGCGGTGGAGGGGCGGTTGCCGCCCTTGCGCCCGCGGGTGCCGGGCGGTCGTCCGGCTCCATGGGTACGTCCGCTGTCCGCACCCGCGTGATCCGGCGGCGCCGCCGCGCGGCCGGGATCGCGCCGAGGCATGCGCCCACGGCCGGAGTGCCGACGGGGCTGTTCCGGTGCCGCCCTGCCGGTGTCGGCGTGCCGCCATGGCTCACGCCGACGTGCCGTCATGGCTGACGCCGGTCACTTCGTACGCCGGTCACTTCGTACGTCCGGGGCGCGCGCCCCCATGCCGCCGGCCCGTGCGGCCGTGGTGAGTGTCCGTCAGGACAGTTCCGTACGGCCCTCGGAGAGCCGGTCGCCGATGTCGCGCAGGCCCGCCAGGTCGTGGACGTCGCCGGGAAGGGCCGGGACCTCGACGAGCGCCACCTCGGGGTGGCGGGAGACGAAGCGGTCCCGGGTGCGCTGCTCGCGCGCGAGCAACTGCATCCGGTCGGCGTGCAGCCTGAGCAGGCCCGCCGTCAGCTCGTCGACGGACCGGTCCGGACCGGTGGCGGGGGAGCCTGCGCCGGGGGCCGGGTCGTCGGACGGGGCGGAGTCTGAACTTCCGTACATGTCGGGAGAGTTACGAGATCCAGCTTTCCCGTCCCCCTGATCGACAATGCGGTCCTCCGCAAGATTTTCCGCGGCCGCGAGCGCCCGCTCGGCCGACAGCCGCCCGGCCCCGCTGGCGTGCACACGGTTGAGGACCAGCCCGACCAGCGGCATCTTCTCCGCGGCGAGCCGCTCCACGAAGTACGCCGCCTCGCGCAGCGCGTCCCGCTCCGGCGCGGCGACCACGAGGAACGCCGTACCGGGCGCCTGGAGGAGCTTGAAGGTGGCGTCCGCGCGCGTACGGAAGCCGCCGAAGGTGGTGTCCATCGCGGAGACGAAGGTCTGTACGTCCTTCAGCAGCTGGCCGCCCAGCAGCTTGCCCAGCGTGCCGGTCATCATCGACATGCCGACGTTCAGGAAGGCCATCCCGGCGCGGCCGCCCAGCTTGGCCGGGGCGGTGAGGACCCGGATCAGCCGGCCGTCCAGGAACGAGCCGAGCCGCTTCGGCGCGTCCAGGAAGTCCAGCGCGTTGCGCGAGGGCGGGGTGTCGACGACGATCAGGTCCCACTCGTCCTTGGCGCGGAGCTGGCCGAGCTTCTCCATCGCCATGTACTCCTGCGTGCCCGCGAAGCCGCCGGAGACCGTCTGGTAGAAGGGGTTCGCCAGGATCTGGGCGGCCCGCTCGGGGTCCGCGTGCGCCTCCACGACCTCGTCGAAGGTGCGCTTCATGTCGAGCATCATGGCGTGCAGTTCGCCGCCCGGCGTGTCCTCGGACCCGGCGTCCGGGCGGCGGTCCTCGGTGCCCTTGACCCGGCGCGGCACGTTGTCCAGCGAGTCGATGCCCATGGACTGCGCCAGCCGCTTGGCCGGGTCGATGGTGAGGACGACCACCTTGCGGCCCCGCTCGGCCGCGCGCAGCGCGAGCGCCGCCGCGGTCGTGGTCTTGCCGACGCCGCCGGAGCCGCAGCACACCACGATCCGGGTCTTGGGGTCGTCCAGGAGCGCGTCCACGTCGAGCACGCGGGCGGGGGGCAGGCCGGGGCGCTCGCCGTCCTGGGCGGGCGCTCCGGCGGTCTTCGGTGCCGGGTCCGGACTCATGACAACCCCTGCTTCCGCAGCTCGGTGGCGAGTTCGTACAGGCCCGCGAGGTCCATGCCCTCGGCGAACAGCGGCAGTTCGCGCATCGGCAGGCCCAGCTCGGCGAGGACCGCGCGCTGCTCCTGCTCCAGCGCGTACCGCTCGGCGTACTCGGCGGCCTGGTTCAGCAGCGGGTCGACCAGCCGCTCGGCGTTGCCGCCCCGGCGGGCGCCGCCGAGTCCGGCCGAGGACAGCGCGCGGGCCACGTCGGCGTGCGGGACCGTGCGGGCGAGTTCGAGGTCGGCCGCGTCCAGCACCTCGGGGCGGACCATGTTGACGATGATCTCGCCCACCGGCAGCCCCGCCGCGCGGAGTTCGGCGATGCCGTCGGCGGTCTCCTGGACCGGCATCTCCTCCAGGAGCGTCACCAGGTGGACGGCCGTCTCGGGCGACTTCAGCACCCGCATCACGGCCTGCGCCTGATTGTGTATCGGGCCGATCTTGGCGAGGCCCGCCATCTCGTCGTTGACGTTCAGGAAGCGGGTGATGCGGCCCGTGGGCGGCGCGTCCATCACGACGTGGTCGTAGAGGAAGCCGCCACTCTTGTCCTTGCGGCGCACCGCCTCGCACGCCTTGCCGGTCAGCAGCACGTCTCTGAGGCCGGGCGCGATGGTGGTCGCGAAGTCTATGGCGCCGAGTTTGCGCAGGGCGCGGCCCGCGCCGCCGAGTTTGTAGAACATCTGGAGATAGTCCAGAAGGGCCTGTTCGGGATCGATGGCGAGTGCGTACACCTCCCCGCCCCCGGGAGCGACGGCGATCTTCCGCTCCTCGTAGGGCAGCGCCTCGGTCTCGAAGAGCTGTGCGATGCCCTGCCGGCCCTCGACCTCCACGAGAAGCGTCCGCTTCCCCTCGGTCGCGAGGGCCAGCGCGAGGGCGGCGGCGACCGTCGTCTTTCCGGTCCCGCCCTTGCCGCTGACGACCTGGAGCCTGCTCACGTCTTCGAGACTAACCAGTCCCGGCCACAGTCACGCGGGAGGCTGTGGATAACAGCGACTACAGTCGGCCCCATGACCAAGTGGGAATACTCGACCGTGCCGCTGCTCGTCCACGCCACGAAGCAGATTCTGGACAACTGGGGCGAGGACGGCTGGGAGCTCGTCCAGGTCGTGCCCGGGCCCAACCCGGAGCAGCTCGTGGCCTACCTGAAGCGGGAGAAGCAGGCGTGAGCGCGGTGGAGGCCCGGCTGGCCGAACTCGGGCTGACGCTGCCCGAGGTGCCGCCGCTGGCCGCCTACCAGCCGGCCGTGCTGTCCGGTTCGTACGTGTACACCGCGGGCCAGCTGCCCATGGTGGACGGACAGCTGCCGGTCACCGGCAAGGTGGGCGCCGAGGTCACCGCGGAGGAGGCCAAGGCCCTCGCCCGCACCTGCGCGCTGAACGCGCTGGCCGCCGTGAAGTCCGTCGCGGGTGATCTGGATCGCATCGCCCGCGTGGTGAAGGTCACGGGCTTTGTGGCCTCCGCGTCCGACTTCACCGGCCAGCCCGGCGTCCTCAACGGCGCCAGCGAGCTGCTCGGCGAGGTCCTCGGCGACCGCGGCGTGCACGCCCGCAGCGCGGTGGGCGTCGCGGTGCTGCCGCTGGACGCGCCGGTGGAGGTCGAGATCCAGGTGGAGCTGCTTCCGTAGGTCCGTGTGGAGCTGCTTCCGTAGGCCCGTGTGGAGCTGCTTCCGTAGGCCCGGAAGCCCGTAGGGAGCCGCTTCCCCGGTCCAGGGGGAGCAGCTCACGTAACACCCACGTCAAACCCGTCGTACGGCCCCCGGCCACCTCTCGAACATTTGCCCTGTCCGGGATAGCCTCCGGCCATGGCGAACGGTCAGTGGTACCCCCCGGAGTGGCCGGACCGGATCCGCGCGCTCGCGGACGGCACGCTCACTCCCGTGGCGCCCAGGCGCGCGGCGACCGTCCTGCTGCTGCGGGACACGCCGGCCGGTCCTGCCGTGCACATGCTGCGCAGACGCGCCTCCATGGCTTTCGCCGGGGGCGCGTACGCGTATCCGGGCGGCGGGGTCGATCCGCGCGACGACGACCTCGAGATCGGCTGGGCGGGCCCCTCGCGCGCGTGGTGGGCCGAGCGGCTCGGGGTGGACGAGAACGGCGCCCAGGCCGTCGTCTGCGCGGCCGTACGGGAGACGTTCGAGGAGGCGGGCGTCCTGCTCGCCGGAAGCGGCCCCGGCACGGTCGTGGGAGACACCAGCGGCGACGACTGGGAGGCCGACCGCGCCGCCCTGATCGCCCACGAGCTGTCCTTCGCCGAGTTCCTGGACCGCCGGGGCCTGGTCCTGCGCTCCGACCTGCTCGGCGCCTGGACGCGCTGGATCACCCCGGAGTTCGAGTCCCGCCGCTACGACACCTGGTTCTTCGTCGCCGTCCTCCCCGAGGGCCAGCGCACCCGTGAGACCTCGGCCGAGGCCGACCGCACGGTCTGGACGCGCCCCGAGGAGGCCGCCGCCGGGTACGACCGGGGCGAGCTGCTGATGATGCCGCCCACCGTCGCCACCCTGCGCCAGCTCCTGCCGTACGGCAGCGCCGCCGAGGTGCTCGCGGCCGCGCCGGAGCGGGACATGACACCGGTGCTCGCGCGGGCCCGCCTTCGGGACGGCGAGGTCGTGCTGAGCTGGCCGGGGCACGAGGAGTTCACCAAGCACGTCCCGGCGGCCCCCGGCGGAGGTGCGGCATGACCGACGCCGCCGTACTGCCCGGACAGCCCCGGAACGTGGTCGCCTCCGGCCCCGCGACCGAACGGGCCGTCAACGTCCTCGCGCCCAACGCCTCCGCGATGACCCTGGACGGCACCAACACCTGGATCGTCGCCGAGCCGGACTCCGGCCTGGCCGTCGTCATCGACCCCGGACCCCTGGACGAGGGCCATCTGCGCGCGGTCGTGGACGCGGCGGAGCGGGCCGGGCGGCGCATAGCCCTCACCCTGCTCACCCATGGCCACGCCGACCACGCCGAGGGCGCGGGCCGCTTCGCGGAACTGACCGGCACGCGCGTGCGTGCCCTCGATCCGGCACTCCGCCTGGGCGACGAGGGGCTCGCGGCCGGAGACGTGATCACCACCGGCGGCCTGGAGCTGCGGGTCGTACCGACCCCCGGGCACACCGCCGACTCCCTGAGCTTCCATCTCCCGGCCGACCGCGCGGTGCTGACCGGCGACACCATCCTCGGGCGCGGCACGACCATGGTGTCGCACCCCGACGGCCGCCTGGGGGAGTACCTGGCCTCCCTGCGCCGGCTGCGCTCGCTCACCGTGGACGACGGCGTGCACACCGTCCTGCCGGGTCACGGGCCCGTCCTGGAGGACGCCCAGGGTGCCGTCGAGTTCTACCTCGCCCACCGCGCCCACCGCCTCGCCCAGGTCGAGACGGCCGTGGAGAACGGTCACCGCACCGCCCCCGCGATCGTCGCCCACGTCTACGCCGACGTGGACCCCTCGCTGTGGCCCGCCGCCGAACTGTCCGTCCGCGCCCAGCTGGACTATCTGGGTGAGCACGGGCTGATCTGAACGCCCTGTTCCGGCGCGCGGGGGCCGGCGCTAGCGTGGCCGGGTGATCAGCATGCAGTGGGACGGCCTCACCGACCGCGGGCAGTTCGGCGAGATGTACCTGGCACAGCGGGACCGCTTCGCCGACCTGGCCCGCGACGCCGACTGGGACGGCGTGTCCGAGCAGCTCGCGGAGCATCCCGAGTGGGCCAGCCTGCCCCGGCCCGGCAACCGCAGCGGCTTCGCCCCGCTGCACCAGGCCGCCTGGCACGGCGCGGGTCTCGCCGTCGTCTCCCGGCTGCTCGCGTACGGCGCCTGGCGCACCCAGCGGGCCCGGGACGGCCGCCGGCCCGTGGACGTCGCCCGCGAGCGCGGCCACACGCACCTGGCGGAGCTGCTGGAGCCGGTCGCGGTACGACGGCTGCCCGCCCCGCCGGAGGCGCTGGAACGTCACTTCCACGCGCTGCTGCGGGAGAACACCGGTGGCTGTCTGGAGCGGACCGAGCATCTGCTGCCGCCGCTGTCCCCGCTCACGGAGGGATTCGACGTGCGGATCGTCTTCCCGGTCGTCGGCATGATGGGCGGCTTCACCTACCACCTGGAGGACGACGAACTGCGCGTCCATGGTCACTCGCGGATGGACTGGGACGACGGCCGGTACTACCGGGTGACGCCCGAGGGCTGGGCCAAGATCTGACCGCTCCTCAAGGCGTCGCCTCCTCCGGACGGAGGACCTTTTCGCCGTGTACGCGCGCGTACTCGGCGGCGAGCCAGGGGCCGAGGTCGTCCACGTACAGCCGCAGCACCCCGGCGTCCCCGGCGGGCTCGCGGCCGTAGCGCGCCGCCACGCGCATCGGCGCGGCCCGCTCCGGGTAGTACGCGCCGAAGATCTCCGCCATCTCGCCCAGGTCGCTCGTCCAGCCCTGCCAGCGGGGCATGACCAGGGTGAAGCCGGTGCGCACGAGGTGCCGGGACATGAAGCGCACCAGCGGTCCGCGGGCCTCCTCGGTGTCCGCCGCGCCCGCGATCCGGGTGCGCCAGCGGGGCAGCAGCCGGGCGAGGTCGCCGTTGGTCTCGCGGGCCAGCAGGGAGCTGGGGCGGTAGCGGGGGAGCAGGGCGGCCAGGTCGTCCCCGAGGAGCGGGGTGCACAGGCAGGCCAGGAACCAGCCCATGTCGTACCGCTCCGCCTCGCTCAGCAGCCGCTCCCGGCCGTACAGCAGGGTGCCCACGCCGTCGATCACGCCGTACTCGCGGTCCAGGGCCGCTCCCAGGGCGTTCGCGGCGGTCCGGTCGGCCTCGGCCGGCTCTCCATGGAGCGCGACCAGCAGGTCCAGGTCGCTGCGGCCCTCGCGCGCGGTGCCGCGCGGGATCGAGCCGTAGAGGTAGGCGCTGTGCAGCCGGTCGCCCCAGACGGCCCCGAGGCGCTCGCGCGCGGCGGCCACGACCGGTCGGAAGGCCCCCTGCACGCGCGCGAGGGAGCCCTCGCGGGCGATGAACCCGTCGGGGTCCAGTCCGTGCGGAGCGGGCACGCGCTGAGGCTCGGGCATACCCCCGTACTCTGCCGGTACGGGACGGGTCCGGTCAGCCGAATTACGGCGAATACGACGGACCGCTCCACGAGAGGCCACCGGCCGGGGGACGGGGCGTCCGGCGCTTCCGCCCCCACGCCGGCAGGCCCCCGTGCCCACGGAAAAGGGCCCCGCCGTCCGGCAGGGCCCTGTCACCGTGTGGGGCGCGTCAGCGCGAGCGCTTCGCGAGGCGTTCCACGTCGAGCAGGATCACCGCGCGGGCCTCCAGGCGCAGCCAGCCGCGCTGGGCGAAGTCGGCCAGCGCCTTGTTCACGGTCTCGCGGGAGGCGCCGACCAGCTGGGCCAGCTCCTCCTGGGTGAGGTCGTGGACGACGTGGATGCCTTCCTCGGACTGCACGCCGAAGCGGCGGGAGAGGTCGAGCAGGGCGCGCGCGACGCGGCCCGGAACGTCGGAGAAGACCAGGTCGGACATGGCGTCGTTGGTCTTGCGCAGCCGGCGGGCGACCGCGCGCAGCAGCGCGGTGGCCACCTCGGGGCGCGCGTTCAGCCAGGGCTGGAGGTCGCCGTGGCCGAGGCCCAGCAGCTTGACCTCGGTCAGCGCGGTGGCGGTCGCCGTGCGCGGGCCGGGGTCGAACAGCGACAGCTCGCCGATCAGCTCACCGGGGCCGACGACGGCCAGCATGTTCTCCCGCCCGTCGGGGGAGGTGCGGTGGAGCTTGACCTTGCCCTCCGTGACGACGTACAGCCGGTCGCCGGGGTCGCCCTCGTGGAACAGGGAGTCTCCACGGGCGAGAGTCACCTCGCTCATGGAGGCGCGAAGCTCCGCGGACTGCTCGTCGTCGAGAGCCGCGAAGAGCGGGTTGCGCCGCAGAACGTCGTCCACGAGTTCTCTCCTTGTCGACCTGCTCAGGGGATGGTTCTCCCCCACGTGCCAGGGGACCGTGCTCCCCATTTTGCCGGACGGTCCAAACAGTGTGATCTGTCACAAGGATGCCGCACACATGTCCCAACGTGAGCGGCAGGGGTCCAATCGGGGGCTGATCCTCCGGCTCCGGGGCGGATGTCGGTGCCGGGCTTTAGGCTGGCCGGGTGTCCAAACAGCCGGTGAGAGCACAGGCCGAGGGGGCTGAACGGGTGACCGCGCGCCGCGATTCCGCCGTGGGCGAACAGGGTTCCGATGGAAGTGGCAAAAAGGTGAAAACCGTAAAAACGGCTACGGCGAAAGAGGCCCCGGCGACAAAGGCTCCGGCGGCAAAGGCCCCGGCGAAAGCGGTCCCGGCGAAGAAGCCCGGCTCCCGCATCCCCGGCACCCCCGGCACCGGCGAGTCCCGCACCGCCCTGGTCCGCCGCGCCCGCCGCATCAACCGCGAGCTGGCCGAGGTCTACCCCTACGCCCACCCCGAGCTGGACTTCGAGAACCCCTTCCAGCTCGTGGTCGCCACCGTCCTGTCGGCCCAGACCACCGATCTGCGCGTCAACCAGACGACCCCGGCGCTCTTCGCCAAGTACCCGACCCCCGAGGACCTCGCGGCCGCCGACCCGCAGGAGGTCGAGGAGATCCTGCGGCCCTGCGGCTTCTTCCGGGCCAAGACGCGCTCGGTCATAGGACTCTCCAAGGCCCTCGTGGAGGACTTCGGCGGCGAGGTGCCCGGAAAGCTGGAGGACCTGGTCAAGCTGCCCGGAGTCGGCCGCAAGACCGCCTTCGTGGTCCTCGGCAACGCCTTCGGGCGGCCCGGGATCACCGTGGACACCCACTTCCAGCGGCTGGTCAGGCGGTGGAAGTGGACCGAGGAGACCGAGCCCGAGAAGATCGAGGCGGCCGTCGGGGCGCTGTTCCCCAAGAAGGACTGGACCGACCTGTCCCACCACGTGATCTGGCACGGCCGCCGCATCTGTCACGCCCGCAAGCCCGCCTGCGGCGTCTGCCCCATCGCCCCGCTCTGCCCCTCGTACGGCGAGGGCGAGACGGACCCGGAGAAGGCGAAGAAGCTCCTCAAGTACGAGAAGGGCGGCTTCCCCGGCCAGCGGCTGAACCCGCCGCAGGCCTATCTGGACGCGGGCGGCATCCCGGCCCCGCCGCTGGGGGCCGGGTGACGGCAGCGGCGCGGGGCGGCACGGACGTGGGCGACGGCGAGGGGGCGGGCATGACGTACACACGGGACACGCACGAGGGGCCGGCCGCGCTGCGCCGGGAAGGCCTGCCGGGCTGGCTGGAGCCGGTGGCGCGCGCCGCCGAGACGGTCCAGCCGCTCCAGCTCAGCCGCTTCCTGCCGCCGGAGAACGGCTCGGGGCGGCAGTCGGCGGTGCTCATCCTGTTCGGCGAGGGCGAGCGCGGCCCCGAGCTGCTGCTCATGGAGCGCGCCGGTTCGCTGCGTTCGCACGCGGGCCAGCCGTCCTTCCCCGGCGGCGCGCTCGACCCGGTGGACGGCGACCCGAAGACCGACGGGCCGCTGCGGGCCGCCCTGCGCGAGGCCGAGGAGGAGACCGGGCTCGACCCGGCGGGCGTGCAGCTCTTCGGCGTGCTGCCCGCGCTCTACATCCCGGTCAGCGAGTTCGTCGTCACCCCCGTCCTCGGCTGGTGGCGCGCGCCCAGCCCGGTCGGCGTCGTCGATCCCAACGAGACCGCGCGCGTCTTCACCGTCCCCGTGGCGGATCTCACGGACCCCGCCAACCGCGCCATGGCCATCCACCCGAGCGGCTACCGAGGCCCGGCATTCCTGGTCGAATCGGCCCTGGTCTGGGGCTTCACCGCCGGCGTGATCGACCGGCTGCTGCACTACGCGGGCTGGGAGCAGCCCTGGGACCGCTCCCGGCAGGTCCCGCTCGACCGGCGGTCGTGACAGGGTGTCCGTGCGGTGTTTTCCCCGGGGGCACGACGTCGGCGGACCTGCCGCCGCTCCCCGGACCCCCGGCCGAGCCGCCGGGGCCGGAGCGAAAGTGATGGGGCGGGTCCAGAAGCGGTGAACGTGCTCGACATCCTCCTGCTGGCCGCGGCCGCCTGGTTCGCCGTCGTCGGCTACCGCCAGGGCTTCGTCGTCGGCATCCTCTCGGTGACCGGCTTCCTCGGCGGCGGTCTCGTCACCGTCTACGCGCTGCCGGTGCTCTGGGACGCCCTGACCGGCGGCCGCAAGGTCAGCACCGTGATCGCGGTGGTGGCCGTGGTCGTCGTCATCGTCGTGGCCTCCGTCGGCCAGGCCCTGACCACGCACCTCGGCGGCCGGCTGCGCCGCCACATCACATGGTCACCGGCGCGCGCCCTGGACGCCACCGGCGGCGCGCTCGTCAACGTCGCCGCGATGCTGCTGGTCGCCTGGCTGCTCGGCTCCGCCCTCGCCCAGACCACGCTGCCGACGGTCAGCCGCGAGGTGCGCGACTCCCGGGTGCTGGTCGGCATGGACCAGGTGCTGCCGGGTCAGGCCGACATCTGGTTCAAGGACTTCACCTCCGTCCTCGCCCAGAACGGCTTCCCGCAGGTCTTCAGCCCGTTCTCGAACGAGCCCATCAAGGAGGTCCAGCCGCCCGACCCGGCCCTCGCGCGCAGCGCGGTCCCGGTGCGCGCCCAGCGCTCCATCGTCAAGGTCACGGGCACCGCGCACAGTTGCGGCAAGGTCCTGGAGGGCACCGGCTTCGTCTTCGGCGACCGCCGCGTGATGACCAACGCCCACGTGGTGGGCGGCGTCGAGGAACCCACCGTCCAGATAGGCGGCGAGGGCCGCAAGTACGACGCCAAGGTCGTGCTGTACGACTGGCGGCGCGACATCGCCGTCCTGGACGTGCCCGACCTGAAGGCACCCGTACTGCGGTTCTCCGCCCAGGATGCCGACGGCGGCAACGGCGCGATCGTGGCCGGGTTCCCGGAGAACGGCTCGTACGACGTGCGCGCGGCGCGCGTGCGCGGGCGCATCACGGCCAACGGGCCCGACATCTACCACCGGGGCACCGTCGCCCGCGATGTGTACTCGCTCTACGCCACCGTCCGCCAGGGCAACTCCGGCGGCCCGCTGCTCACCCCCCAGGGGAAGGTGTACGGCGTGGTGTTCGCCAAGTCCCTGGACGACGCCGAGACCGGCTACGCCCTCACCGCCGACGAGATCCGCGCCGACATCGCCAAGGGACGCACCGCCACCGAGCAGGTGGGCACGGACAACTGCGCCCTGTGAGGCTCTGAGCGGGGGCGGTCCGGCGGCCTAC
This sequence comes from Streptomyces sp. NPDC005435, assembly GCF_040703155.1. Lineage (NCBI taxonomy): Bacteria > Bacillati > Actinomycetota > Actinomycetes > Kitasatosporales > Streptomycetaceae > Streptomyces > Streptomyces sp. NPDC005435. Next base: position 126,519 of record NZ_JBEXEQ010000001.1, on the reverse strand, counting down.
GGCTGCTGGGCCGCTTCAGCCGCTTCAGCCGCGCGGGTGACGCAGGCGTACCGAGACCCAGCGGGCCCGGCGGCGCAGGATGCGCGGAATCCCCACCCTCGGGTCCGCTTCCGCCAGTTGCGGGGTGCCTCGCCGCGCGGAGCCCATTCCGGCGAGGGAACGGCGGTCACGGGGTGCGTCACTGTAGTCGTGCGTCCAGCCCATACCCGGACGTGTGCCCCCGCCCCAAGGTCGATAACCGCTTCCGCGCCCACCGATCGGCCTATGCGCCAGGCATGTGGCCGTTCGGGGGACAAGTGTTCAGGAACGGTCGGGAAAACGGACACTCCGCGCGCCCGTACGGTCACCGGTCGGGTTCGGGGTCCTTCAGCCAGTTGACCAGTTCGGTGGAGAACGCCACCGGGTCCTCCTCGTGCGGGAAGTGCCCCAGCCCGTCGAACAGCCGCCAGCGGTACGGCGCTTCCACGTATTCGCCCGAACCGGCCGCGCTGCGCGTCCGCGTGACGGGGTCGAGGGAACCGTGCAGATGCAGCGTCGGCACCCGCACCGGCCGCTTCATCCGGCGGTTGAACTGGATGCCGTCGGGCCGCGCCAGCGAGCGCACCAGCCAGCGGTACGGCTCGATGGAGCAGTGCGCGGTGGACGGGATGCACATCGCCCGCCGGTACGTGTCCACGTCCGCGTCCTCCGGCAGGCGCGGCCCGGACCAGTCCCGGATCAGCCGCCCGACCAGAGCGCCGTCGTCGGCGGTCAGCTGCCGCTCGGGGATCCACGGCCGCTGGAACCCCCAGATGTACGAACTCGCCGCCGTCTGCCGGGCGTCCCGCAGCATCGCCGACCGCCAGCGCCGGGGGTGCGGCATCGACACCACGGCGAGCCGCCGCACCAGCTTGGGCCGCATCGCTGCCGCCGTCCACGCCAGATAGCCGCCCAGGTCGTGGCCGACCAGGGCGGCGTCGGGCTCGCCCAGCGAGCGGATCACGCCCGTCACGTCGAGCGCGAGGTTGGCGGGGTCGTAGCCGCGCGGGGTGCGGTCGCTGCCGCCGACACCGCGCAGGTCCATGGCGACGGCGCGGTAGCCCGCCGCGGCGAGCGCGGAGAGCTGATGGCGCCAGGTCCACCAGAACTGCGGGAAGCCGTGCAGCAGCATCACCAGGGGGCCGTCGCCGAGTTCGGCGATGTGGAAGCGGGCGCCGTTGGCGGCGACGTCGCGGTGGGTGACCTTCTCCCCGGAGGGGATGCCGAGGCGTACGGCCGGGGCGGCGGCGGGTTCCGTCATGAGGACGAGCGTGCCACAGCCTTGCGGGTGCGCTCCGCCGGCGGCAGCGCGCGCGGGTGCTGCGGGCCGGTGACGCGCGGGTGCGGCTTGGCCTTCTGGAGCACGCCGGCCGACTCCTTCATCGAAGCGGCCACCTTCTGCGGGCCCTTGCTCTTCTTGGCCTTCTTGGCGAGCGTCAGACCCGCGAGCGCGAGCAGTCCGGCCACCAGCACGTTGGCCGCGAAGGACAGCAGGAAGCAGATCGCCATGTTCCAGTGGCTCCAGGTGCGGATGCCGTACGCCAGCGCGAAGTTGAGCATCGGCAGGGAGAACAGCAGCAGCGCGCCCGCCACCGAGAACGAACCGCCGCTCATCGCGCCGCGCTTGACGTCCTGCTTGAGCTGCGCCTTGGCCAGGGCGATCTCGTCGTGCACCAGTGCCGACAAGTCGCTCGACGCCGAGGCGAACAACTGGCCGATGCTGTGTTCGGCGCCGACCGGGCTGCCGTCGGGTGCGCTCATCGCGTTCTCCCTCTGAGGTGTGGTGCCGTCTTCGTTGTACCGCTTGGTTTGTACCGTCTCGTCAGATCATGCCGGACGACTGTTCTCCTCGCCTGCCCCGCCGGGTACTTCCGCACGCGCGCGCCGCGCGGCGGCGGTCCTTTCGGCGGCCAGCCGGCGGTGCTCGGCGGCCCGGCGCTCATGGACCGCGGCCATGCGCAGGTGGTACGCCGGATCGTCCTGTTCATAGATGTCGGGGACGCCGTCCTCGTCCTCGTCGCGCTCCTCGTCCTCGCACATACCGCGGTACTTCGCATTACGTACCTTCAGCAGCACGGTCGCACAGATGGCCGCGATCAGCGATCCGACGAGGACGGCCGCCTTGACCTCGGCGGTGAGCGCGGCGTCGTCCGCGAACGCCAGCTCGCCGATCAGCAGCGAGACGGTGAACCCGATCCCCGCGAGCGTCGCGACCGCGAACACGTCGGCCCAGGCCAGGCCCTCGCCGAGCGTGGCCCGGGTGAAGCGCACGGTGAGCCAGGTGCCGCCGAAGACCCCGACGGCCTTGCCCACGACGAGCCCGAGCACCACACCGAGCGTCTCCGGCCGGGTGAAGACCTGCGCGAGCGCACCGCCGGAGACCGGCACCCCGGCGCTGAACAGCGCGAACAGCGGCACCGCGAGCCCCGCCGACAGCGGCCGCACCAGATGCTCGATCCGCTCCCCGGGCGAGCGTTCCTCGCCCTCACGGGTGGTGCAGCGCAGCATCAGGCCCATGGCGACGCCCGCGATGGTGGCGTGCACCCCGCTGCGGTACATCAGCGCCCAGGTCACCAGCGCGAGCGGCACGTACACGTACCAGCCGCGTACCCCCTTGCGCAGCAGCAGCCAGAAGACGGCCAGGGCGGCGACGGCCCCGCCGAGCGCGGCGAAGTCGATCCGGCCGGTGAAGAACACCGCGATGATCAGGATGGCGAAGAGGTCGTCGACGACGGCGAGCGTGAGCAGGAAGGCGCGCAGCGCGCTCGGCAGCGAGGTGCCGATGACCGCGAGGACGGCGAGCGCGAAGGCGATGTCGGTGGCCGTGGGCACCGCCCAGCCGGCCAGTGAGCCGCCCCCGGCGAGCCCGGTGAGGGTGTACACCAGCGCGGGCACCGCCATCCCGCACAGCGCCGCCGCCACGGGCAGCACGGCCGCCCTGGGGTCGCGCAGGTCCCCCGCGACCAGCTCGCGCTTGAGTTCCGCCCCGGCGACGAAGAAGAACACCGCGAGCACGCCGTCGGCGGCCCAGTGCGCGACGGAGAGGTTCAGGCCGAGAGCGGAGGGGCCGAGGTGGAAGTGGCTGACGGCTTCGTAGCTGTCGTGGAGCGCGGGGACGTTCGCCCAGACGAGGGCGGCGATCGCCGCGACGAGGACGAGGACCCCGCCCACGGTCTCGGTGCGCAGCGCGTCCGCGACGGCGGTCCGCTCGGGCAGCGACAGGCGTCCCAGGGCCCTGCGGGTGGCGTTCGGGGTGCGGGGCGCGGTCATCGCGGGGGCCTTCCGGTCGTGGGCAGGGCGAAACACCTGCCGACCAGACTTCCCGGCACACCACTGGCACGTCGTTCGTGCCGATTTTGCTTACTTTACCTAAGGTCGGGGGCCGGCGCGAGGGGTGCCCGGTGCTTCTCGCGCACCGGGCACCCCTCGCGGCCGTACCGCCTAGTCGTCGCTCGGCTTCGACGGCATCCGGCTCTGGATGAGCGCCATGACCGTGGAGTCGGCCAGGGTCGTCACGTCACCCAGCTCACGGTCCTCCGCCAGCTCGCGCAGCAGCCGGCGCATGATCTTGCCGGAGCGGGTCTTGGGCAGCTCCACGACCGGCTGGACGCGCTTGGGCTTGGCGATCGGGCCGAGCGTGGCGCCCACGTGGTCGCGCAGCTCGGCGACCAGCTTCTCGTCCTCCGTCACGTTCCCGCGCAGGATCACGAAGGCGACGATGGCCTGGCCGGTGGTCTCGTCCGCCGCGCCCACGACCGCCGCCTCGGCGACCGCCGGGTGCGAGACGAGCGCCGACTCCACCTCGGTGGTGGAGATGTTGTGCCCGGACACCAGCATCACGTCGTCCACCCGGCCGAGCAGCCAGATGTCGCCGTCCTCGTCCTTCTTGGCGCCGTCGCCCGCGAAGTACTTGTCCGGGAAGCGCGACCAGTACGTGTCCAGGAACCGCTGGTCGTCGCCCCAGATGGTGCGCAGCATCGAGGGCCACGGCTCGGTCAGGACCAGATAGCCGCCGCCTCCGTTCGGCACCTCGTGGCCTTCGTCGTCCACGACGGTCGCGCCGATGCCGGGCAGCGGGCGCTGCGCGGAACCGGGCTTGGTCTCGGTGACGCCGGGCAGCGGCGAGATCATCATCGCGCCGGTCTCGGTCTGCCACCAGGTGTCCACGACCGGGGTGCGGTCGGCGCCGATGTTCTTCCGGTACCAGATCCACGCCTCGGGGTTGATCGGCTCGCCCACCGAACCGAGGACCCGCAGCGAGGTCAGGTCGAACTGCGCGGGGATGTCGTCGCCCCACTTCATGAACGTCCGGATCGCCGTCGGGGCCGTGTAGAGGATCGAGACCCGGTACTTCTCCACGATCTCCCAGAACCGGCCCTGGTGCGGGGTGTCCGGGGTGCCCTCGTACATCACCTGGGTCGCGCCGTTGGCCAGCGGGCCGTACACGATGTACGAGTGCCCGGTGACCCAGCCGACGTCGGCCGTGCACCAGTAGACGTCCGTCTCCGGCTTGAGGTCGAACACCGCCCAGTGGGTGTACGCCGCCTGGGTGAGGTAGCCGCCCGAGGTGTGCAGGATGCCCTTCGGCTTACCCGTCGTGCCCGAGGTGTAGAGGATGAACAGCGGGTGCTCCGCCTCGAACGCCTCCGGAGTGTGCTCGGCCGACTGGCGTCCGACCAGCTCGTGCCACCAGACGTCCCGCCCGGCGTCGAAGGCCACGTCCTGGCCCGTACGGCGCACCACGAGCACGTGCTCGACCGAGCCGGCCTTGGCGACCGCCTCGTCCACGGCGGGCTTGAGCGCGGACGGCTTGCCGCGCCGGAAGCCGCCGTCGGAGGTGATGACGACCTTGGCGTCCGCGTCCTTGATGCGGGTGGCCAGCGCGTCCGCCGAGAAGCCGCCGAAGACGACCGAGTGCGCGGCGCCGATACGGGCCGCGGCCAGCATCGCGATCGCGGTCTCGGGGATCATCGGCATGTAGATCGCGACCCGGTCGCCCTTGCGGACACCCAGCTCCAGCAGGGCGTTGGCGGCCTTGGAGACCTCGTCCTTCAGCTCCGCGTAGGTGATCGAGCGGCTGTCGCCCGGCTCGCCCTCGAAGTGGATGGCCACCCGGTCGCCGTTGCCGGCCTCGACATGGCGGTCCACGCAGTTGTAGGCGACGTTCAGCTCGCCGTCCTTGAACCACTTCGCGAACGGCGGGTTCGACCAGTCCAGCGTCTCGGTCGGCTCCTTGGCCCAGCTCAGCCGCCGGGCCTGCTCGGCCCAGAAGCCGAGCCGGTCAGCCTTGGCCTGTTCGTACGCCTCGGCCGTGACGTTGGCGTTCGCCGCCAGGTCAGCGGGCGGCGCGAAGCGGCGCTCCTCCTTCAAGAGGTTGGCCAGGCTCTCGTTGCTCACGACATCTCCCTTTCCCAGGGTGTCCGTTGTGTCCCGGGCCACACCTCATCAGACCGGAAGGCCGATGACAAGGGTGGGCCGCAGAATTGGTTTAGACCTTTCTGCGGCTCACCCGGAGTGGCCGCTCACGCGGGGCCGCACACCTCTTCCACCTCTCTCATGTCCTCTCTGACGTCGTGGAACACCCCTTCGTCCGCCGGACCGCCCAGCAGATAGGCCCGCGCCTCGCCCACGTGGAAGTACATCCCGTGCAGCTCCAGCGCACCGGCGGCCAGGGCGCGCGCCACCGACTCGTGCGCCCGCAGATGCGCCAGCTGCTGGACCACGTTCGTCAGGCACAGCCGCTCCACCGCGTCGGCGGCCGGCCGCTCCGCCAGCCGGGGTGCCGTCCCGGAGCCGGCGGCCATCCGCTCCAGGCTCGGCAGCCCGTACCGCAGCCAGCGTCTGAGCGGGGTGGGGGCCGGGGCCGGGGCCGCGCCGGGTTCCGTCGTGAGCAGCGCCTGCATCGCACCGCACCCGGAGTGCCCGCAGACCGTGATCGAGCGGACCCCGAGCACGTCCACCGCGTACTCGATGGCGGCGGCCACGGAGTCGTCGGCGGGCGCCTCCCCCTCCTCTCCCGGCGGCGGGACCAGGTTTCCCACGTTGCGCACCACGAAGAGATCGCCGGGACCGCTGGCGGTGATCATCGAGGTGACCAGCCGGGAGTCGGCACAGGTGAGGAAGAGCTGCGAGGGCCGCTGCCCCTCCCGCGCGAGCCGCGCCAGCTCCTCCCGGACCAGCGGGGCGGTGTTCCGCTGGAACGAGCTGATGCCACGGGCGAGTTCGTGGGGGTAGGCGTCGGGGGCGGTGGGCTCGGGGGTGGGGGCGTCGGGGGTGGCGGTGCCGAGGGCGGTGGTGTTGGGGGTGCCGGTGTCGAGGGTGGCGGCGGGAGCGAGGCCCACGCGTCTGGGCTCCGGGCCGTCGGCCGTCCCCGGTGAGGCTGTTCCCCGTGCGGGCGTTCCCTCTGCAGCCGCTCCCTGCAAGGGCGTTGACGACATGGGCGTTGGCCGTGCCCCCGTCTTCTCCGCCGAACCGCCGGACGGCATCGCGCACTGGTGGTTGCGCCACGGTGTCCAGGGGCGGCAGTGACAGGGGGCGGAGCTTGTCGCGGGGGAGCGGAACGTGCCGTGTCTGCCGGTCAGTTCGGCGGATCCGCCGCGCGCGGTGTGGGAGCTCTGCCAGTCCTGGAGCGCCTCGTACGCCGCGTGGTCCATGAAGGAGCCGTCCAGCTCCACCACCGCACGGGCGCCCTGGGGCACACGGTGCAGGGTTCGGCTGAGCCGGGGCACGGCGAGGAACGTCAACTGGCCGCGCACCTGGACATGGTGGACCCCTTCCTTCTCCTCGTGCGTGACGCGGGTGTGGGTGAGACGGTGCAGGGCGAGGACGACGGCCACGGCGATTCCGAGGAGCACGCCCTCCAGGACGCCGAAAACGACGACGCCGAGCGTGGTGGCGGCGTACACCGGGACCTCACGGTGGCGGTTGACCGTGCGGATGTGGTGCAGCGAGACCATCTGGATGCCGACGGCCATCACCAGGGCGGCGAGTGCGGCGAGCGGGATGTGCTCCAGGACCGGGACCAGGAGCAGCGTGGCGATCACCACGAGAACACCGTGCAGCATCGTGGAGTTCCGGCTCACCGCGCCCGCGTTCACGTTCGCCGTGCTGCGGACGGCCACGCCGGCGACGGGCAGGCCGCCGAGGGCGCCGGAGACGATGTTGGCCGCGCCCTGGCCGAGGAGTTCGCGGTCGAGGTCCGAGCGGCCGAGCCGGGCCTGGGGTCCGGTGCGGGCGGCGGCCATCTTGTCCACGGCGACCGCGCCGAGCAGTGACTGCACGCTGCACACCAGGGTGGTGGTGAGCACGGCGGCCACGACGCCGAGCGCCGGTCCCTCGGGCAGTCCGGCCAGCGCGTGACTGCTCCAGGAGGGCAGGTCGACGCGGGGCAGGGTGAGCCCGGCGAGCAGGGCGGCCACCGTGGCGCCGGTGACCGCGACGAGGGGGGCCGGGATCTTGCGGAGCAGGCGCCCCGGTTCGCCCCGCAGACGCGGCCAGGCAAGGAGCAGCGTCAGGGTGAGCGCGCTCACCGACACCGCCGCCGGGTCCATGTGCGCCAACTCGTTCGGCAGTGCGCGGAGGTTGGTCAGCACCGAGCTGTCCGGGTTGCCGCCGAGCACGATGTGCAGCTGGGCCACGGCGATGGTGACGCCGATGCCCGCGAGCATCCCGTGGACCACGGCCGGGCTGACGGCGAGCGCGCCACGCGCCACCCGCAGGCAGCCCAGGCCGAGTTGGGCGAGTCCGGCGAGGACGGTGATGCCACAGGTCGCCCGCCAGCCGTACCGGTGGATCAGGTCGGCGGTGACCACGGTCAGCCCGGCGGCCGGGCCGCTGACCTGGAGCGGGCAGCCACCGATCCGGCCGGCCACGATCCCGCCGACGGCGGCGGCAACCAGGCCGGCCTGCAGGGGCGCGCCGGTGGCGAGCGCGATACCGAGCGAGAGCGGCAGGGCGATGAGGAAGACCGCGACGGAGGCGGACAGGTCGGCACCCGCGACGGCGAAACGGCGCTTGGGCGGCGGTGGGTCGGTGGGTGGGGAGTGGGAGTGGAGGTGAGCGGGGGCGCAGGCTGACATGGGTCCCCTCCGGGGCTACGCGGTCGCGGACTTGGGGTGGCTCGCCCTTCTTCTGCCGTGTGGCGGCGGGAAATGGGGCGGGTGTTCGGTCGCGGCCGTGGGTCACGGCGTGCAGCGGCGGGATGAATCAAATTTCGGTAAATGAATCGTAATGGCGAGTAAATGTCCCGCATAGTCTTTCGAGGCATATGGCGCATATCTCCACTCGCCAGAGTGAAGAGGGCATTCCATCGGCTTGTCTTACTAATTCCTTCTCGGCCCCGTGCGACCTTGGCGGCGCCGTCGGGGCGAACCCGGCGGACCAGCACAAAACGCCGTCATCGGCTCGCCCGAGAGAAGCGCCTGAGAGAAGGAAGAAGGTGGGCGGAACATGGCCGCCACCCAGAGGATCGCCGTCTGTGCCATGGTCGCCGCGGCCGGTGCCGCGTCCCTCGCCGGCTGCGCCGCCGGCTCCCACCCCGTGAAGGAGGGTGCGCCCGGCCCGCAGCAGGGAGTCGCCGCCCCCAAGAGCGTGGTCCGCCTGATCGGTGACGGGTCCACCGCCTACACCGGGGCGCAGCCGCACCTGCCGAGGCCCGAGAAACTGAAGCCCGGTCAGAAGCCGCCGCAGTTCGTGGTGTTCTCCTGGGACGGTGCCGGTGAGGACAGCCAGAAGCTGTTCTCGCACTTCCGCAAGGTCGCCAAGGACAACCACGCGAACATGACGTTCTTCCTCAGCGGCGTCTACATGCTGCCCGAGGCCAAGCGCGACCTCTACCGGCCCCCGCAGCACTCCCCGGGCCGCTCCGACATCGGCTTCAACGACGACCAGGGCATCGCCGACACCGCCAAGCAGGCCCGCCTCGCCTGGCTGGAGGGCAACGAGATCGGCACCCACTTCAACGGCCACTTCTGCGGACCCGACGGCGGGGTCGGCCAGTGGTCGGTGGACGAGTGGAAGAGTGAGATCAGCCAGGCCAAGCAGTTCGTGAAGACCTGGAAGACCAACTCGGGCCTGAAGAACGCCTCCCCGCTCCCCTTCGACTACGACAAGGAACTCATCGGCGCCCGCACCCCCTGCCTGGAGGGGCAGAAGAACTTCGTGAAGGCGGCGAGCCAGATGGGCTTCCGCTACGACTCCAGCGGTGTGAACAACCAGCTCTGGCCCAAGAAGAAGGAGGGCCTGTGGGACCTGTCCATGCAGCTGGTCCCCTTCCCCGGGCACACCTTCGAGCAGCTGACCATGGACTACAACTTCATGGTCAACCAGTCCGGCACCCAGACCCAGGGCGACCCCGACAAGTTCGGCCTCTGGGGCGACGAGATGCGTGACGGCCTGCTCAAGGGCTTCGACCGCGCCTACAACGGCAACCGCGCGCCCCTGATCATCGGCAACCACTTCGAGTCCTGGAACGGCGGCACCTACATGCGCGCCATCGAGGACGTGGTGAAGACGGTGTGCGGCAAGCCCGACGTGCGCTGCGTCTCCTTCCACGAACTGGCCGACTGGCTGGACGCGCAGGACCCGCAGACCCTGACCAAGCTGCGCACCCTGGAGGTCGGGGAGACGCCCAAGCAGGGCTGGGCGTCCTTCCTCTCCGGCCGCCCGGCACCGGCGCCGAAGGGTGTACCGGGGGCGCCGGCGGCCAAGCAGTAGGCGTCGGCCAAGCGGCAGGCGTCCGCCGAGCAGCAGGCGTCCGCCCGGCGGCGTCCGCCCGGCGGCGGGCGCCGGGCGGCGGACGTCAGGCGGGGGCGGCGACGCCCTCGCCCAGCACGAAGCCGGGGTCGATCTGCGCGGCCAGGTCGGCCCCGGTGCGCTCGTTCCCCCACGACTCGGCGTTCTTCAGGTGGAAGTGCGTCATCTGACGGGTGTAGCGCTCCCAGTCACGCCGGGCGTACGTCGCGTCGGCGGCGCTCTTCAGCCGGTGCAGCGCGGCCGCGTTGGTCTCCTCCAGGAGCCCGAAGCGCGGCGGGCGCCCCTTCTCCATGGCGCGCACCCAGTCCGAGTGCCCGACCGTGACCAGCAGGTCGTCCCCGACCTCCTTGCGCAGGAAGTCGATGTCGTCCTGGGCCTGGACCTTGTTGCCGACGACCTTCAGGGTGACGTCGAAGTCGCGGGCGTACTCCTTGTACTGCCGGTAGACGGACACCCCCTTCCGCGTCGGCTCGGCGACGAGGAACGTCATGTCGAAGCGGGTGAACATGCCGGAGGCGAAGGAGTCCGAACCGGCGGTCATGTCGACCACCACGTACTCGTCGGGGCCGTCGACGAGGTGGTTCAGGAACAGCTCCACCGCTCCCGTCTTGGAGTGGTAGCAGGCGACCCCCAGGTCGGCGTCGGTGAAGGGGCCGGTGACCATCAAACGGACGGCGCCGCCGTCGAGTTCCACGGGGCGCGCGCAGGCGTCGTAGATCGCGTTGGGCTCCCGCACCCGGACCAGCCGCGAGCCCTCGCCGGGCGGGGTGGTCTTGATCATCGTCTCGGCGGAGGCGATGCGCGGGTTGCCGCCGCGCAGATGGTCCTTGATGAGCCGCAGCCGGTCGCCCATCGCGGGCAGTGCGGCCGCCTCCGCCTCGTCGAGGCCGAGAGCGGGGCCGAGGTGCTGGTTGATGTCGGCGTCGATCGCGACCACCGGGGCTCCGGCGGCCGCCAGATGGCGGATGAAGAGGGAGGAGAGCGTGGTCTTGCCGCTGCCGCCCTTCCCGACGAAAGCAATTTTCATGTTCACGAACGGTAGTCGCCTCATCGCTGTACGTGTCAGGAAGTCGGGGGAAGACCACTCCTTCGAGGGGTGGCCGGGAGGGGGTCGCGGGCTTCCCCAGGGGTGCGGGTCCGGACGAGGGACGGAGGCGTAGGGTCGTACGCATGAGTACGACAGGTGCGACCGCCGACCCGCTCGCCGCCCTGGGTTCGCTGCCCGGCGTGGCCGACTCCGTGGAGTCCGTGCGCAAGGCCGTGGACCGGGTCTACGGGCACCGGATCATGCGGCGCCGCAGCAACGCGATCACCTCCGAGGCGGCGCTGCGCGGTGCGCGTGGTTCGGCCGCGCTGTCCGGTGCCGACTGGGGCCTGGAGGAGGTGCGGCGGCGCACGGACTTCAGTACCGACGCCGAGGCGCGGGTCATGGGCGCGGCCCTGCGGCTGACCGCCGAAGCGGGCCAGCTGCTGTCCATCTGGCGGCAGTCGCCCCTGCGGGTGCTGGCCCGGCTGCATCTGGTGGCGGCCGCGAGCGACGGCGACGAGGTGGGCCGGCCGCGCCGCGCCGGTGAGACGGCCGACGAGCCGCTGATCGAGCTGCGGCTGCCCGACGCCCCCGAGGTCTCGGGCCGCCTCGACGGTCTCGCGGAGCTGATCATCGCGGGCAGCGCGGCGCCCGCGCTGGTGACGGCCGCCGTGGTGCACGGCGAGCTGCTCGCGCTGCGCCCCTTCACCTCGCACAACGGGCTCGTCGCGCGCGCCGCCGAGCGCATCGTGCTGATCGGCAGCGGCCTGGACCCGAAGGCGGTGTGCCCCTCCGAGGTCGGCCACGCCGAACTGGGCCGTGCGGCCTATCTGGGCGCGCTGGACGGCTACGTCTCGGGCACTCCCGACGGCATGGCCGCCTGGATCGCGCACTGCGGCCGGGCGATCGAGCTCGGTGCCCGTGAGTCGACGGCCGTGTGCGAGGCGCTGCAGCGCGGGGCGGCCTGAGCGGGCCGGTTCGCGGCGGGGGCGGGCGGCCCGGACAAGGGTTGCGGCGGTACGAATCCTTCTCGTACCGCCGCTGGCATGTTCACCCGGGTTACCAAGCGTCCTCGTGTGTTGCTCATCAGGTCGGGGTGCTTTGCCCGGCCCTGGTGTAGCAGGCCCGTAATCGACGGTCCGACGTCGCGTGGGTGCCCAGTGTTCATGCGAGGTCCGTAAGGCCAAGTGCGTAGTGACAGGGAATCCTCGCGGATGTCCTTTGGTCTCGCGGGCCGTTGACTCCTTTGTACTGCAAAAGTGGAGAAATCGGAACCCCTGGCCGCACTTCTTTGCTTATGAACCCATAGCGGATTTCAGGTTTGATTCCTGGGCGGGTCTGCGCGTACCGGGAAGAAACGGTCAGGCGGTCGTCGTGCGGCGCCGGTTGGCGTACCAGACGAGGCCGGCCGTGGCCGCCGCCGCTCCCACGGCCGCCATCGCCACGAGCGCGGGGCGAGGTGGCACCGAGAGCGTGGGGAGCCGCTGCTTGAGCCGGACCGGCTTGCGGAACTCCAGGACCGGCCAGCCGCGTGCGACCGCTTCCCGGCGCAGCGCGCGGTCGGGGTTCACGGCGTGCGGGTGGCCCACCGCCTGGAGCATGGGCAGGTCGGTCACCGAGTCGCTGTAGGCGTGGCTGCGGTCGAGGTCGTACCCCTCGGACGCGGCCAGCTCCCGGACGGCCTCGGCCTTGGTGGGGCCGTAGGCGTAGTACTCGACCTCGCCGGTGTAGCAGCCGTCCTCGCCGACGACCAGGCGCGTGGCCACCACGCGGTCGGCGCCGAGCAGTTCGCCGATCGGCTCCACCACCTCGGCGCCCGAGGTGGACACGATGACCACGTCGCGTCCGGCGGCGTGATGGCGTTCGATGAGCGAGGCGGCCTCGTCGTAGATGATGGGGTCGATCAGATCGTGCAGCGTCTCGGCCACGATCTCCCTGACCTGCCGCACGTTCCAGCCGCGGCACAGTGAGGACAGATACTCGCGCATCCGCTCCATCTGGTCGTGGTCCATACCTCCGGCCAGGAAGACGAACTGGGCGTATGCGGTACGCAGTGCCGCCCTGCGGTTGATCAGTCCGCCTTGGTAGAAGGACTTGCTGAAGGTGAGTGTGCTCGACTTCGCAATGACCGTCTTGTCCAGGTCGAAGAAGGCCGCTGCGCGGGGCAAGGAGTGGTTTTCCACGACCCTGAGCATAGGCGCCCACCATTCGGCGTAAGGTGTGGCGCGTGGGTTTGCCTGAGAGGCCTCTCGGGTACACCATGGAAGTCACGGATCGTTCGCGACCGTGCTAACCCGGTCTGGCTCCTCCCCCCCCGAGTCGGACCGTGGGGACGACCCCCGCTCTCCCCCCCGGCGGGGGTCGTCGCATGTCCAGATGGGGTTTCTTCCTCTTTTTCCGGCATGGAACCGCTGGCGGCCGGCACATGGCCGCCGTTTCGTCATGCCCATGATTGATTACTTAGGGTAATCATCAGGGTGCTCTGTGGAAGACGTACACGAACCGTGTCCGCGTCACCGGTTTGAGTGACGGAGATATTCACAGCCCCTTCGGCGTCCACAGTTTTCGACCAAGATCCACATCATTTCCGGGTTCGTCTCATCGTGATTCCACCGCGCTCCGGAGCGGGCCCCGCGAGGGCCTGATCGCAATACCGGACGTGTTTGGCCGGTTCCTGTCGGCCGTTCATATGGAAACCGTTACCGGTTCTCCACAACTCGGGGAATCGCGTGGCCCGAGGGGGCCACGCGCACCACGCAGCGAAAGGGAAATCCACCATGACCGGAACCGTCACCCACGATGCGCCACCGGCCGCCGGAGACCGGGCGGCCCGCCCGCTCATCGTGACCGAGGACCCCCTGCTCCTGGACGACCTGCTGCGCCTGTGCGCGGCGGCCGGCGCCACACCCGAGGTCCACCACGGCGTCCCGGACCACGGCGGCGGCTGGTCGGCCGCACCGCTCGTCCTCGTCGGGGACGACGCCGCCCGCCGTGTGCGCGGGGCCGCGCGCCGCAGAGGAGTGGTGCTGGTGGGCCGCGACCAGGACGACCCCGACGTGTGGAAACGCGCCGTCGAGATCGGCGCCGACCACGTCCTGATGCTGCCCGGCGGCGAACAGTGGCTCGTCGACCGCATCGCGGACGTGGCCGAAGGGGTCGACCGACCCGCCCTCACCGTCGGAGTCATCGGCGGCCGGGGCGGTGCCGGGGCCTCCACCCTCGCCTGCGCCCTCGCCGTCACCTCCGCCCGCGAGGGCGTGCGCACCCTTCTGGTGGACGCCGATCCGCTGGGCGGCGGACTCGACGTGCTCCTCGGCGGCGAGACCGCGGAGGGCCTGCGCTGGCCCGCCTTCGCCGCCTCGCGCGGCCGGGTCGGCGGCGGCGCCCTGGAGGAGTCCCTGCCCGAACTGCACGCTCTGCGGGTGCTCAGCTGGGACCGGGGCGACTGCGTGGCCGTCCCGCCCCAGGCCGTCCGCGCGGTGCTCGCCGCCGCCCGGCGGCGCGGCGGCACGGTCGTCGTCGACCTCCCGCGCCGCCTGGACGACGGGGTCGCGGAAGCCCTCGCCCAGCTCGACCTGGCCCTGCTCGTCGTCCCGGCCGAACTGCGCGCCATGGCGGCCGCGGGCCGCATCGCCTCCGCCGTCGGCATGGTCGTACGCGACCTGCGCGTGGCGGTGCGCGGGCCGTGCGCGCCCGGACTGGACGACCGCGAGGTGGCCCGGCTCCTCGACCTTCCCCTGGCCGGCACCGTCCCCCTGGAACCCGCCCTGGCGCGGCCGCGCGGCACCGCGAGGCCGCCCGGCGCGACCGGACGCGGCCCGCTGTCCCGCTTCTGCAGCGCCTTCTGGGAGCAGGCCCTGACCGAGCCGGGAGGCACCCGATGACCCTCCCCGGACTCGGCCTGGCCGACGGCGCGGCCCTGCTCGACGGCGTCCGGCGCCGTCTGGCCGAGAGCGGCGCCGAACCCACCCCCGCCCGTGTCGCCCAGGCCCTGCGCGAACAGGGCCGGGTCCTGGGCGACGCCGAGGTCCTCGGCGCGGCCGAGCACCTGCGCTCCGAACTGGTCGGCTCCGGCCCGCTGGAGCCGCTGCTCGCGGACCCCGAGGTCACCGACGTGCTGGTGACCGCGCCGGACCGGGTGTGGGTGGACCGGGGTGGCGGGCTGGAGCTGACCCCGGTGACCTTCCCCGACCCCGCGGCGGTACGACGTCTCGCGCAGCGGCTCGCCGCCGTCGCCGGGCGCCGCCTGGACGACGCACGGCCCTGGGCGGACGCCCGGCTGCCCGACGGCACCCGGCTGCACGCCGTGCTGCCCCCGGTGGCGGTCGGCTGCACCTGCCTCTCCCTGCGGGTGGTCCGGCCCCGCGCCTTCACCCTCGCCGAACTGGCCCGCGCGGGCACCGTGCCGCCCTCCGGCGACCGGCTTCTGCGCGCGCTGCTGGACGCCCGTCTGTCCTTCTTGATCAGCGGCGGCACCGGCACGGGCAAAACCACCCTCCTGAGCGCACTGCTGGGCCTGGTCGGACCGGGCGAGCGGATTGTGCTCGCGGAGGACTCGGCCGAGCTGAGACCCGACCATCCCCACGTCGTACGGCTGGAGACCCGGCCCGCGAACCAGGAGGGCGCCGGTCTGGTCACGCTGGAGGACCTGGTCCGGCAGGCGCTGCGGATGCGGCCCGACCGGCTCGTCGTCGGGGAGGTGCGGGGCCGTGAGGTGGTCGATCTGCTGGCCGCGCTCAACACGGGCCACGAGGGCGGCTGCGGCACCGTGCACGCCAACGCGGCGGGCGACGTACCGGCCCGGCTGGAAGCGCTGGGTACGGCGGCCGGGCTCGACCGGGCCGCGCTGCACAGCCAGTTGGCGGCCGCCCTTTCGGTCGTGCTCCACCTCGTGCGCGACCGGACCGGACGGCGCCGGATCGCCGAGGTGCACGTCCTGGAGCGGGACGCCTCCGGGTTCGTGCGGACGGTGCCCGCGCTGCGGTGGGGCGAGCGGGCGTTCGTCGCCGAGCGCGGGTGGGGACGGCTGCGGGAGCTGCTGGGCGGCGGCCGGCTCCAGGGACTTGAGGACCGCGTCAGCGGCCGTGGCGAGAGGAGCGGTGGCGATGGGTGAGGTCGGGATGGGCGAGCTGGGCACGGGCGCGGCGCTGGTGTGCCTCGGCGGTGTCGGACGGCTGTACTGCGCACGGCAACAGGGCCTGCGGCGGGCGCGGTTGCTGCTGGCGGCCGGCGGGACCGCGGCCACCGGGCCGCCTCCCGGTTCCGGGGAGCGCGCGGTGGCCGGGCTGCGGCGGCTGACCGGCAGGCTGGGTGCCGAGTGGTGGTCGCTCGCGGCCGGGCTGCTGCTGGCGGTCCTGGGCGCCTCGGTGATTCCGGTGGTCGCGGGGGCTTCGGGCGTGCCGCTGCTGCGCCGGCTGCGGATCGCCCGGCAGGCCCGGCAGTCCGAGGACCGCCGGGCGGAGGCGGTGATCGCTCTGTGCGGTGCGCTGGCCGGGGAGGTGCGCGCGGGACGGCAGCCCGGCGAGGCCCTGCTGCGGGCCGAACGGGACTGCGGCGGGCTGGGTGAGGCGCAGGCCGCCGTGGTCGCCGCCGCCCGCTTCGGCGGTGATGTGCCGGGCGCTCTCGCCCTTGCCGCACGGCGGCCCGGCGCCGAGGGGCTGCTGGGGCTCGCCGCGTGCTGGCGGGTGGCCGTGGACCAGGGCGCGGGACTCGCCGACGGGCTCGACCGGCTGGACGGCGCCCTGCGCGCCGAACGGGACCAACGTGCCGACCTGCGCGCCCAGTTGTCCGGCGCCCGGGCCACCGCCCTGCTGCTGGCCGCGCTCCCCGTACTCGGGCTGCTGCTCGGCGCCGCCATGGGCGCCCATCCGTTACGGGTGCTGCTGCACACCGGTGCCGGGCTCGGCTGCCTGGCGGCCGGAGCGGTGTTCGAGGCGGCCGGGGTCTGGTGGTCCGGCCGGATCGTGCGAGGAGCTGAGGCGGCATGAACGGGGACTTCGTCCACAGGCTGGGGGTGACGGTGTTGGCGGTGCTGTCCCTGGCGTGGACGGCGCGGCGCGTGGATGCGGCCTGGTGGGGACGGCAGGAGAGGCGCAGAGCGGCGGGACTGGTGCCGGGGCCCGGGGCCGGCGCGCGAACGGTGGCGGCCGGTCTGGCGGCCGTGCCGGTGTCCGGGCGCGCTGTGGGCGGACTGCGGGCCGTACCGGTGCCGGGGCGCGGCTTGAGCGGTGCCGGACCGCCGCCCGCGCCGGCCCCCAGCCCCGGCCCCGCCGCCGGACTGATGGGAGCCGTACGGCCATGGCTGCCCCTCGCCGGAGCGGCCTGCGGGGCGTGGGTGCTGGTCGGCGGGGTCACAGGAGTCCTCGTGGGGCTCGGAGTGGCCGCGGGACTGTGGCGGTGGCGCCGGGAGAACGACGCCCGGCGACCCGCCGAGACGGTCGACCTGGCTGCGGCCGCCCGCCAACTCCCGCTCGCCGCAGAGCTGCTGGCGGCCTGCGTCGAGGCCGGAGCGGAACCGGTGGTCGCCGCGCAGGCGGTCGGGGACGCCCTCGGTGGCCCCGTCGGAGACGCGTTGGCGCGGGGCGCGGCCGAGGTGCGCCTCGGCGGTGAACCGGCGGGCGCCTGGCGCCGGTTGACCGCGCTGCCCGGCGCGGGGCCGCTCGCCCGCCTGCTGGAGCGGGCGTCCGAGTCGGGCCTGCCCGCGGCGACCCCGGCGGCCCGGATCGCCTCGGATGCCCGGGCACTGTCGGCCCGCATCGCCACGACCCGGGCCCGCCGGGCGGCCGTGCTGATCTCCGCGCCGGTGGGGCTGTGCTTCCTGCCCGCCTTCATCGCCATCGGAGTGCTGCCCGTGGTGATCGGGCTCGCGGGCGGGGTGCTGGGAGGGGGTGGTCGCTGAGGCGGGGCGTGGGTGATTCCGACCGGAGAAGTGTCAATCGGCTTGAAAAGAAGGGAACTTGAGATGCGGCAGAAGGCAGGACTGGTGTGGCGGCGGCTGCGGAAGCGGTGCCGCGAGGACGCCGGAATGGTGACCTCCGAGTACGCCATGGGGATCATCGCGGCGGTCGGGTTCGCGCTGCTCCTCTACGAGGTGGTCACCAGCGGGGAGGTCAAGGCGGAGCTCCAGGGCATCGTGAAACGGGCGCTCAGTGCGCACACATGAGCCGCGCGGGGACCGGGGGTTCGTGACCGCCGAGGCGGCCATGACGCTGTCCGTGCTGGTGGCGTTCGCCATGGCGCTGGTCTGGGGGCTGCTCGTGGTCGCCGCCCAGATCCGGTGCGTGGACGCCGCCCGCGCGGGCGCCCGGGCCGCCGCCCGGCAGGACCCGGAGGACGCGGTGCTGCGGGCGGCCCGCGAGACGGCACCGGACGGCGCCGAGGTGAGCGTGGGCCGCGAGGACGGCCGGGTCAGGGTGACCGTGGTGGCCAGACCACCGGTGTGGAGCGGGTTGCCGTTCGACGTGCGAGAGGAGGCGGTGGCCGATGCGGAAGAAGTTGTCGGCGCCGGGGAGGACCCGGCTCGGGAAGGGAGCGGGCGATGAGGTGCCGGGACGGCACGGCTCGCCGGGGCCGGGGCCGGGGCGACCAGGGCTCCGCGACCGTCTGGAGCCTCGGGGCCATCGCGGTGCTGTGCGTGGTGTTCGGCGCGGTGCTCGCCCTCGGGCACGCCGTCGCCGTACGGCACCGCGCGGCCGGTGCGGCGGACCTCGCGGCGCTGGCGGCGGCGGACCACTGGGCCGAGGGTGACGCGGCCGCGTGCGCCCGGGCCGAGCGGGTGGCCACGGCACAGGGCGCGCGGCTCGTGCGGTGCGTGCTCTCCGGTGAGGTCTCGGACGTGAGCGCGGGCGCGGGACGGGGGCCGTTCACGGCGGAGGTGAGGTCGCGGGCGGGGCCGGCGGAGAGTTCTGCGGACCGGGGGGGGGGGGGGCCTGCGGCGGGTTCCGTAGACCCGGCAGGGCCGGTGCCCAGCCCCGGAGAGCCCGGCTCGGCACCCCCTCACTCGCTGACGCGGTCCCCTCCCGGCTGAGGTCCGGCCTCTTCGGCCGTCCCCGCCGCCCCCCGCAGCAGTACCCCCAGCAGCCGTACCGCCCCCCGTTTGTGCAGAGGGTCGTTGCCGTTGCCGCACTTGGGGGACTGGATGCAGGACGGGCAGCCCGCGTCGCACTCGCAGGAGGCGATGGCCTCGCGGGTGGCGGTGAGCCAGGAGCGGGCGGTGTGGAAGGCACGTTCGGCGAAGCCCGCACCGCCGGGGTGGCCGTCGTAGACGAAGACGGTCGGCAGCAGGGTGTCGGGGTGGTGCGGGACGGAGACGCCGCCGATGTCCCAGCGGTCGCAGGTGGCGAAGAGGGGCAGCATGCCGATCGAGGCGTGTTCGGCGGCGTGCAGGGAGCCGCCGAGGATCTCCGGGCTGATGCCGGCCTGGTCGAGCTGGTCCTCGGTGACCGTCCACCACACCGCGCGGGTGCGCAGCGTACGAGGAGGGAGGTCCAGTTTCGTCTCGCCCATCACCTCGCCGGTGATCAGGCGCCGGCGCAGGAAGGAGACCACTTGGTTGGTGACCTCGACGGAGCCGTAGCACAGGCGCCCGGCGCCCCACGGGATCTCGGTGTCCGTCTCCAGGACGGAGATGGACGTGGTGTCGCGGGCGACGGTGGAGTAGGGCGGGTCGGCCCGTTCCACCAGGGCGACGGAGTGCTTCAGGTCGAGGGAGCGCACCAGATAGGTGCGGCCCTGGTGGAGGTGGACGGCGCCCTCGTGGACGGTGGAGTGCGCGGAGCCCGCGTCCACCGTGCCGAGCAGATGCCCGGTGCCCTCCTCCACGACCTGCACGGGAGGTCCGCCCTCGCCGCGGATGTCGGTCAGGTCGGCGGCGCGCTCGCGGCGGGTCCAGTGCCAGGCGCGGGTGCGGCGGCGCAGCAGCTTCGCGGCCTCCAGCTGGGGCAGCAGCTCGGCGGTCGCGGGGCCGAAGAGGTCGAGGTCGGCCTCGGTGAGCGGGATCTCGGCGGCGGCGGCGCACAGGTGCGGGGCGAGGACGTAGGGGTTGTCGGGGTCCAGGACCGTGGATTCCACCGGACGGTCGAACAGGGCCTCGGGGTGGTGGACGAGGTAGGTGTCCAGCGGGTCGTCGCGGGCGACCAGCACCGCGAGCGCGCCCTGTCCGGACCGGCCCGCGCGGCCCGCCTGCTGCCAGAGGGAGGCCCGGGTGCCCGGGTAGCCCGAGATGAGCACCGCGTCCAGGCCGGAGACGTCCACGCCGAGTTCCAGCGCGGTCGTGGCGGCCAGGCCGAGGAGTTCGCCGGAGTGCAGGGCGCGTTCCAGGGCGCGGCGTTCCTCGGGGAGGTAGCCGCCCCGGTAGGCGGCGACGCGCCGGGCCAGTGAGCGGTCGACCTCGGCCAGGCGTTCCTGGGCGATGACCGAGATCAGCTCGGCGCCGCGCCGGGAGCGTACGAAGGCGACCGAGCGCACGCCCTGCACGGCGAGGTCGGTCAGCAGGTCGGCCGTCTCGGCGGTGGCGGTGCGCCGTACGGGGGCGCCCTTCTCGCCGTGCAGCTCGGTGAGCGGGGGCTCCCAGAGGGCGAAGACGAGTTCGCCGCGCGGGGAGGCGTCGTCGGCGACCTCGACCACCGGCAGGCCGGTCAGCCGGCCGGCGGAGACGGCGGGCTCGGCGGAGGTGGCGGAGGCGAGCAGGAAGACGGGGGAGGAGCCGTAGCGGGCGCACAGGCGGCGCAGCCGGCGCAGTACCTGGGCGACGTGTGAGCCGAAGACGCCCCGGTAGGTGTGGCACTCGTCGATGACGACGTACTTGAGCGACTTCAGGAAGGAGGACCAGCGGGGGTGGGCGGGGAGGATGCCCCGGTGGAGCATGTCGGGGTTGGTCAGCACGTAGTTCGCGTGCTGGCGGACCCACTCGCGTTCCTCGAAGGGGGTGTCGCCGTCGTAGACGGCCGCGCGCACCGCCGTGCCGAGCGGGGCGGCGAGTTCGCGCACCGCGCGGCACTGGTCGGCGGCCAGGGCCTTGGTGGGGGAGAGGTACAGGGCGGTCGCGCCCCGGCCGTTCGGCGCCTCGGAGCCGTCCAGGAGCGCGGAGAGCACCGGGACGAGGTAGGCGAGGGACTTGCCGGAGGCGGTGCCGGTGGCGACGACCACGGAATCGCCGTCCAGCGCGTGTTCGGCGGCGCGCGCCTGGTGGGCCCACGGGTGCTCGATCCCGCATGCCTCGACGGCCGCGACGACCTCGGAGCGAATCCGGTCCGGCCAGACGGCATGGCGGCCCGCGCGCGGGGGCAAGTGCTCCGTATGAGTGATGCGCGCGGATCTGCTCGGGCCGGAGGCGAGCCGGCTGAGGACCGCCCCCGGGGACGGGCGGGACGCCGGGTCCGGCGGGTATCGGTCGGGTCGGAGATTCTTGGCCATCGGCACCGAGTGTGTCACCGGCTTGACGGACAATGGAGCCAAGGCGTCGTGCACACATGCCGGTAAGTGATTGAATGCCATCGCGGCTGGCGTTGCGTCCCGGGGGCCGCAAGCCGAGATGTCCCGAGGGACGACCGCTCGATAGCAAGGTGCTGGAGGTTCCGTGGACCTGTCCCTGTCGACCCGTACCGTCGGCGATCGCACGGTCGTCGAGGTCGGTGGCGAAATCGATGTGTATACCGCGCCCAAGCTGCGCGAGCAGCTGGTCGAGCTGGTGAACGACGGGAATTTCCACCTCGTCGTCGACATGGAGGGCGTGGACTTCCTCGACTCCACCGGTCTCGGCGTGCTGGTCGGCGGCCTGAAGCGGGTGCGTGCCCACGAGGGCTCGCTGCGCCTGGTGTGCAACCAGGAGCGCATCCTGAAGATCTTCCGCATCACCGGCCTCACCAAGGTGTTCCCGATTCACACCTCGGTCGAGGAAGCGGTGGAGGCCACCGACTGATTCCGGACCGTTCGCCGAGTCCGGGCCATGCGGCCCGGACCCCGGCGGGTCCTGCCCCGCGCCGTGTGCCGGGGCGCAGAAGTACAGCGTGGGGTGCGGGCTTTCGGCTGCCCCGCCCCCGTATCGCACGCCCGTAGTCGCGAGGGGGATGCATGGCCACCGTCGAACTCCGCTTCAGCGCGCTGCCCGAGCACGTCCGTACCGCCCGTCTGGTGGCGGCCGCGGTGGCGCGCCGGGCCGGAGTGGACGAGGCCGTGCTGGACGAGGTCCGGCTCGCCGTGGGCGAGGCCTGTTCCCGTGCCGTGGGGCTGCACCAGAGCGGGGGCATCACCGCGCCGGTGAAGGTCGCGTTGATCGAGGAGGAGAAGCTGTTCTCCATCGAGGTCGGCGACGAGGCTCCGCATCCGGTCGCCGCCGAGCGGGTGGCGGGCGGTCCCGCGTCCGACGCGGACGTGGAGGCCGAGGAGGACGAGATGGGCCTCGCGGTCATCAGTGGACTGGTGGACGACGTCAAGGTCACCACCGGCCCGGACGGCGGCCTGATCCGCATGTCCTGGCCGACGGCCCCCCCGATCACCCCGCTCCTCTGACCCCACCCTCCCGCCCCACCCCAGACCCCTGCCCAGCAGGACCCTTCGCGCTACCCGAGCACTGCCGCGCCGCTCCGCGAGCCTTCTCTGCCGGTCCCGAGCGCTGCCGCGCCGCTCCGCGAGCCCTCTCCTCCTGTCCCGACCCGCTGCCGGGTCGCTCCCCGAGCCTTCTCCGCGCCGGTCCCGCGCGCGCCGCCCCGCCGCCTCGGGGAAGCCCCCGCCGCACTCGTGCCCCGCACTGCCGCATCGCCGCGCGAGCCCTCTCCGCACCGCCCGCGCCGCCGCGCCGCCCCCTCCACATCGGTTCCGCGTGCCCCGTGCTGCCGCGCCGCTTCCCCCGGCACCACCCCCGCGCGCTGCCGCGCCACCCCGCTCCGTATCGGTTCCGCGTGCCCCGTGCTGCCGCGCCGCTTCCCCCGGCACCACCCCCGCGCGCTACAGCGCCACCCCGCTCCGTATCGCCCGCGCTGCCGCGTGCCCCGCGCTGCCGCGCAGCCTCCTCCGGCACCACCCCCACGCGCTGCCGCACCTCCTCCTCCCTGCCGGCCCCGCGTGCCACCCCCATGCGCCGCCAGGCGAGCCCACCTCGTGAGCCCCCCTCCGCACCGCCCCACGCCCCCCGCCCCACCCCACATGCCCCCCTCACCCCACCCCGCCCACCAGCCCCGGAATTCGTGAAGGAATTCACGAGTAATTCCGATCAAGGGAAACCGCGCCGGTACCTCGCCGAAACCCCGTAGGGAACCCGTAGGGACCCCGTACGGCCCCCACCGGAAATGCCTCAGCGCTATTACGCCGTTTGGGTTCTCGGTCCTTGTGACGGTCCCGATCATTTGCTAAAGACCATGTGCCGGGCAATTCTGTTTACCGTGCCCTGTGCTGATCATTACGAGCTCAGCCCAAGCCTCAAGGAGGACGAATGGCGGGGCTTTCCCTTCCTCAGCCGGACCACTCCATACCCCTCGCGGCAGCGGTCCTGACCGACGACAACCGGATCATGGTCGCGGTGATCGCGGCCGTCGCCGTGGCCGCGCTCGTGGTCGCGGGCGTCCTGGTGCGCCAGGTGCTGGTGCACGACGAGGGCACCGACTCGATGAAACGGATCGCGGAGGCGGTCCAGGAAGGCGCCAAGGCGTATCTCGCACGGCAGTTGCGCACCCTCGCCGTATTCGCCGTGGTGGTCTTCTTCCTGCTTCTGCTGCTGCCCGCCGACGACTGGAATCAGCGGGCCGGCCGGTCCGTGTTCTTCTTGATCGGCGCGGTGTTCTCGGCGGCCACCGGATATATCGGCATGTGGCTCGCCGTACGCAGCAATGTGCGCGTCGCCGCGGCCGCCCGGCGGGCCACTCCCGCGCGGGGTGAACCGGAAAAGGATCTCACCGTCGTATCGCACACGGCGATGAAGATCGCATTTCGCACGGGCGGTGTGGTCGGCATGTTCACCGTCGGCCTCGGCCTGCTCGGCGCCTCCTGCGTGGTGCTGGTGTACGCGGCCGACGCGCCCAAGGTGCTGGAGGGCTTCGGCCTGGGCGCCGCGCTCATCGCGATGTTCATGCGGGTGGGCGGCGGCATCTTCACCAAGGCCGCCGACGTGGGCGCCGACCTGGTCGGCAAGGTCGAACAGGGCATCCCGGAGGACGACCCCCGCAACGCCGCGACCATCGCGGACAACGTGGGCGACAACGTCGGCGACTGCGCGGGCATGGCGGCCGACCTCTTCGAGTCGTACGCCGTCACGCTGGTCGCCGCGCTGATCCTCGGCAAGACCGCCTTCGGCGACGCGGGCCTCGCCTTCCCGCTGCTGGTGCCCGCCATCGGCGTGGTCACCGCCATGATCGGCATCTTCGCGGTCGCCCCGCGGCGCGCCGACCGCAGTGGCATGAGCGCGATCAACCGGGGCTTCTTCATCTCGGCGGTGATCTCCCTGGCGCTCGTCGCCGTCGCCGTCTTCCTCTATCTCCCCTCGCGCTACGCGGACCTGAAGGGCGTCACCGACGTCGCGATCCGCGCCAAGGACGGCGACCCGCGCATTCTGGCGGTCGTCGCGGTGGCCATCGGCATCCTGCTCGCGGCCGTCATCCAGCAGCTCACGGGCTACTTCACCGAGACCACCCGCCGCCCGGTCCGCGACATCGGCAAGACCTCGCTGACCGGTCCGGCCACCGTCGTGCTCTCGGGCATCTCCATCGGCCTGGAGTCGGCGGTGTACACCGCGCTGCTGATCGCGCTGAGCGTGTACGGCGCGTTCCTGCTCGGCGGTACGTCGATCATGCTCGCGCTGTTCGCGGTGGCGCTGGCCGGCACCGGACTGCTCACCACGGTCGGCGTGATCGTCGCCATGGACACCTTCGGGCCGGTCTCCGACAACGCGCAGGGCATCGCCGAGATGTCCGGCGACGTCGAGGGCGCGGGCGCCCAGGTGCTCACCGACCTCGACGCGGTCGGCAACACCACCAAGGCCATCACCAAGGGCATCGCCATCGCCACCGCCGTCCTCGCGGCCTCGGCGCTCTTCGGGTCGTACCGGGACGCGATCACCACCAATGTGCGGGACGTGGGGGAGAGGCTGAGCGGGCCCGGCTCGCCGCTCACGCTGTCCATGGACATCTCCCAGCCCAACAACCTGGTCGGCCTGATCGCGGGCGCGGCGGTCGTCTTCCTCTTCTCCGGACTGGCCATCAGCGCCGTGTCCCGGTCGGCCGGTTCGGTGGTCTACGAGGTGCGGCGGCAGTTCCGCGAGAAGCCCGGCATCATGAACTTCACGCAGAAACCGGATTACGGCAGTGTCGTCGACATCTGCACCAAGGACGCGCTGCGGGAGCTGGCCACACCGGGTCTGCTGGCCGTCATGGCGCCGATCTTCATCGGGTTCACCCTCGGCGTCGGCGCGCTCGGCGCCTACCTCGCGGGCGCCATCGGGGCGGGCACGCTCATGGCGGTGTTCCTCGCCAACTCCGGCGGCGCCTGGGACAACGCCAAGAAGCTCGTGGAGGACGGCCACCACGGCGGCAAGGGCAGCGAGGCCCATGCGGCCACGGTGATCGGCGACACGGTGGGCGACCCCTTCAAGGACACGGCGGGCCCGGCCATCAACCCGCTGCTGAAGGTCATGAACCTGGTCTCCCTGCTCATCGCGCCCGCGGTGATCAAGTTCTCCTACGGTGCCGACAAGAGCCCGGCCGTACGGGTCGTGGTCGCGGTGCTCGCGCTCGCGGTGATCGTCGTCGCGGTGTACGTGTCCAAGCGGCGCGGCATCGCGGTGGGCGACGGGGACGACGAGGACGAGGGCGAGATATCCAACTCATCGCCCCCGGCGGTCGTTTCGTAGGCGACGCGGGGACGGTCCGGTCGACGGACGGGCGGGCGGTACGCGCTGACGTACCGCCCGCCCGTCATGTGTGCGTACGGCACGCTCCCCCTCCTTGCGGGGCCCGGGCTCCCCTTCCCGGCGGGGCCCGCGCTCCCCTCTCCCGCCCGGTATCCGTACGTCCCTGTGGGCATCCGCACGCCGTGAGCCTTCTCTCCTGCGGTGCGAAACATGACAAAAGCCCACGCAGGGGGCGTTCGGCGGGGGGACGGTGTGGTCCGCCGTGTAGATTCCGGGGGCCGAGAGCCAGGGAAGGGACCGATCCTGTGAACAAGAAGCTCGCGGCCGCACTGTCCGGCGGTGCGGTACTCATAGTCGCGCTGACCGGATGCGGCGGCAAGAGCGAGGGACCCGACCCCAAGCTGGGGGTCTGGGCCAAGTCGGTGTGCGACGCCGTACCCGCTCAGGACAAGAAGATCAGCGCCGCGAACGCGTCCATCGCCAAGATCGCCTCCGACAGCGACCTCGCGCCGAAGGACGCCAAGGAGACCTACGCGCAGGCCTTCCAGGACATGTCCGAGGGCTACAAGGCGATCGCCGACGCCATCGGCCACGCGGGTCCGCCCCCCGGCGTCGAGGACGGCGCCAAGCGCCAGCAGGACGCGGTCAAGAACCTCAACGACCTCTCCACGTCGTACGCCGACCTGAAGAAGAAGGTCGACGACCTGGACACCAAGGACCAGGGCGAGTTCGCCAAGGGCCTGCACGACGTCGCCGACCGCACCAAGGCGATCGGCAAGCAGAGCGACAGCGGCACCGAGGCGCTCAAGCGCCTGGAGCAGGGCGACGTCCGCGAGGCGATCGCCGAGCAGGCCAGCTGCAAGGCCTCGGCGTCGGCGCCCGCGCAGGCGGGCTGACGGCGCTCGCCCGAGGCCGGGCCCGGCACGGCGGGCCACAATGGGGACGTGACTGACACCGGCTCCGCTCCCCTGCCCGCCGCCGACCACCCCGGCACCACCGCCCGGCTGCGCGCCGCCCTGCTCGCGGCCTCCTTCACCGCCGACGGTCTGCTCGACCTGCTCGGCGCCCCCGCGTACGCGGCGCTGGCCCGCAGCGAGACCGTGCCCGCGCTCCGGGCGACCCGCGGCGACACGCCGCTGGAGGCGCTGGTGCGGCTCTTCCTGCTCCAGCAGCCCGTGCCGGCCGCGCGCCTGGCCGGCGTGCTCCCCGTCGACGACGCGGTGGACGCGGGCTGGCTCACCCGGGTGGGGGGCGAGGTGGCCGCGACGGTGGACGTACGGCCGTACGGCGGTCCCGACGGCGAGGACTGGTTCATCGTGTCCGACCTCGGCTGCGCGGTCGGCGGCGCGGGCGGCATCGGACAGCGCGCCGAGAACGTCGTCCTCGGGGTGGGCGGCGCCTCCACGACGCTGGCCGGGATCACCGTGCGCACGCCCGTCGGCTCCGCGCTCGACCTGGGCACCGGCTCCGGCATCCAGGCGCTGCACGCCGCCCAGCACGCCACGCGCGTGACGGCCACCGACCTCAACCCGCGCGCGCTGCACATCACCGCGCTCACCCTCGCGCTCTCCGGCGCGCCCGCCGCCGATCTGCGCGAGGGCTCGCTGTTCGAACCGGTGCGCCAGGACGAGACGTTCGACCTGATCGTCTCCAACCCGCCCTTCGTCATCTCGCCCGGCGCCCGCCTCACCTACCGGGACGGCGGGATGAGCGGGGACGATCTGTGCCGCACGCTCGTTCAGCAGGCGGGGGACCGGCTGAACGAGGGCGGGTTCGCGCAGTTCCTCGCCAACTGGCAGCACGTGGAGGGGGAGGACTGGCAGGAGCGGCTCAGGTCCTGGGTGCCGCGCGGATGCGACGCGTGGATCGTGCAGCGCGAGACGCAGGACGTCACGCAGTACGCCGAGCTGTGGCTGCGGGACGCCGGGGACCACCGCGAGGACCCGGCGGAGTATCAGGCGCGGTACGACGCCTGGCTCGACGAGTTCGAGGCGCGCAAGGTCAAGGGGATCGGCTTCGGCTGGATCACCCTGCGCAAGACCTCGGCGGCCGAGCCGTCCATTGTCGTGGAGGAGTGGCCGCACCCGGTCGAACAGCCCCTCGGCGATGCGATCCGGGCCCACTTCGAACGCGTCGGCCATCTGCGCGAGCGCGACGACGCGGCTTTGCTGGAGGGGCACTTCAGGCTCGCCGCCGAGGTGGTCCAGGAACAGGTCGGGCTGCCCGGCGCCGAGGACCCCGAGCATGTGGTGCTCCGTCAGCACCGGGGCATGCGCCGCGCCACCAAGGTCGACACCGTCGGCGCGGGCTTCGCGGGCGTGTGCGACGGCACGCTGAGCGCCGGCCGCATCCTGGACGCCATCGCCCAGCTGGTCGGCGAGGACCCGGTGGCCCTGCGTGACCGCACCCCGGCCCAGATCCGGCTGCTGGTGGAGCAGGGCTTCCTGGAGCCGGTCGCCTGACCGGCACCCCGGGGACGGGTACGGGTGCCCCGGGGGCGGGTACGGCTGCCGTACCCGCCCCCGCCCTTGCCATATCCGCCCCCGCCCCTGCCGTACCCGCCCTCCCCGCGCCTGCGTAACCGCCACCCGATCTTCGCCGTACGCCCCGGACACCACGCCCCGCCGGAAAACGGCTGGAGAACGGCCGGAAAGGCGCGCTCCGCCGCCCCCGTCCCGCCCCGGCGGAGCCGGCCGTTCACCCGGTTGTCGCCCCCCTGTCGATCGCCCGTGGCACGCTCCCCGCGCCTGAGCAGGCGGAAGCGGCGAGAGAGGGGCGGGCGGGGCATGGAGAGCGGTCCGGCGGTGTTCGCGGGAGTGGTGTTCGCGCTGTTCGGAGGTGGTCTGCTGATGTGGACCGGGGTCCGGGTGCGGCGGGGGGAGCCGGTGG
Source organism: Streptomyces sp. NPDC005435 (assembly GCF_040703155.1). NCBI lineage: Bacteria > Bacillati > Actinomycetota > Actinomycetes > Kitasatosporales > Streptomycetaceae > Streptomyces > Streptomyces sp. NPDC005435. The sequence continues at coordinate 97,996 of NZ_JBEXEQ010000001.1, read as the reverse complement.
CGCAGGGGGTCGGGCAGACCCTGTCGGCGAGCCTCGCCGCAGCCGCCGGGGCCGTGGCGCTGGGGCTCGCCGCGTACTGTCTCACCCGGCTCTGAGATCCGGAGCGGAGCGTCGCACTCCGGACGCGGGCCACGGACGTACCGGGTACTCCGGGCGGCAGGAATGCCGGTAGTCGGGTTACCGTTCGAGTGGCCGTTGTGGGCTTTTCCCGTTTGACACGGGGGCGGGATGTACCGTCACACTCCGCAGCGTCACACGTGCCAGAAGCACGCCGCGACCCCGGGACCAAGGCCCTGGGGAGGCCACAGCGTCGACCGGAGAGAAGAGCGAAGTTGTCCCCGACCAGCGAGACCGCACAGGGCGGCCGCCGACTCGTCATCGTCGAGTCGCCTGCCAAGGCGAAGACGATCAAGGGTTACCTCGGCCCCGGCTACGTAGTCGAGGCGAGCGTCGGGCACATCCGGGACCTTCCGAACGGCGCCGCCGAGGTGCCCGACAAGTACACCGGCGAGGTCCGCCGCCTCGGTGTGGACGTCGACCACGACTTCCAGCCGATTTATGTGATCAACGCCGACAAGAAGGCGCAGGTCAAGAAGCTCCGGGACCTGATGAAGGATTCCGTCGAGCTCTTCCTCGCCACCGATGAGGACCGCGAGGGCGAGGCCATCGCCTGGCACCTCCAGGAGGTCCTCAAGCCGAAGATCCCCGTCAAGCGGATGGTCTTCCACGAGATCACCAAGGACGCGATCCGCGAGGCCGTCGCCAACCCGCGCGAGCTGAACAAGAAGCTGGTCGACGCCCAGGAGACCCGCCGCATCCTCGACCGCCTCTACGGCTACGAGGTCTCGCCGGTCCTGTGGAAGAAGGTCATGCCGCGTCTGTCGGCGGGCCGTGTCCAGTCCGTGGCCACCCGGCTCATCGTCGAGCGCGAGCGCGACCGTATCGCCTTCCGCTCCGCCGAGTACTGGGACCTGACCGGCACCTTCGCCACCGGCCGCGCCGGTGACCCCTCCGACCCGTCGTCGCTGGTCGCCCGGCTCCAGTCCGTGGACGGCCGCCGCGTCGCCCAGGGCCGCGACTTCGACTCCCTCGGGCAGCTCAAGAGCGCGAACACCCTCCACCTGGACGAGGCGGGCGCCCGCGCGCTCGCCGCCGCCCTGGAGACCACCCGCTTCTCGGTGCGCTCGGTCGAGTCCAAGCCGTACCGCCGCTCGCCGTACGCCCCGTTCCGTACGACCACGCTCCAGCAGGAGGCCAGCCGCAAGCTCGGCTTCGGCGCGAAGGCGACGATGCAGGTCGCCCAGAAGCTGTACGAGAACGGCTACATCACGTACATGCGCACCGACTCCACGACGCTCAGCGACACCGCTGTCGCCGCGGCTCGTGCGCAGGTCACGCACTTGTACGGCGCCGACTACCTCCCGCCGCAGCCGCGCACCTACGCCGGCAAGGTCAAGAACGCGCAGGAGGCGCACGAGGCGATCCGCCCCTCCGGCGACCGCTTCCGCACCCCCGCCGAGACCGGCCTGACCGGCGACCAGTTCAAGCTGTACGAGCTGATCTGGAAGCGCACCGTCGCCTCCCAGATGAAGGACGCGGTCGGCAACAGCGTCACCGTCAGGATCGGCGGTGCCTCCGCCGACGGCCGGGACGTGGAGTTCAGCGCGTCCGGCAAGACGATCACCTTCCACGGCTTCCTCAAGGCCTACGTCGAGGGCGCCGACGACCCGAACGCCGAGCTGGACGACCGCGAGCGCCGGCTGCCCCAGGTCGCCGAGGGCGACCCGCTGGCCGCCGACGCGATCACGGTCGACGGGCACGCCACCAAGGCCCCGGCCCGCTACACCGAGGCGTCCCTGGTCAAGGAGCTGGAAGAGCGCGAGATCGGCCGCCCGTCGACGTACGCGTCGATCATCGGCACGATCCTGGACCGCGGCTACGTCTTCAAGAAGGGCACGGCCCTGGTGCCGTCCTTCCTGTCCTTCGCGGTCGTCAACCTGCTGGAGAAGCACTTCGGCCGGCTCGTCGACTACGACTTCACCGCCCGCATGGAGGACGACCTCGACCGCATCGCGCGCGGCGAGGCCCAGTCCGTGCCGTGGCTCAAGCGGTTCTACTTCGGCGAGGGCCTGGAGGACTCCGGTGCCGCCGCCGACGCGGGCAACGGCGACGGCGACCACCTCGGCGGCCTCAAGGAACTGGTCACCGACCTGGGCGCGATCGACGCCCGTGAGGTGTCCTCCTTCCCGGTCGGCGACGGCATCGTGCTGCGCGTGGGCCGCTACGGCCCGTACATCGAGCGGGGCGAGAAGGACACCGAGGAACACCGGCGCGCCGATGTCCCCGAGGAACTGGCGCCGGACGAGCTGACCGTCGAGCTGGCCGAGGAACTGCTGGCCAAGCCCAGCGGCGACTTCGAGCTGGGCACCGACCCGCAGTCCGGTCACCCGATCGTGGCCAAGGCCGGCCGGTACGGCCCCTACGTCACCGAGGTGCTCCCGGAGGGCACCCCGAAGACCGGCAAGAACGCCGTGAAGCCGCGTACGGCCTCCCTCTTCAAGTCCATGTCGCCCGACACGGTGACGCTGGAGGAGGCGCTCCAGCTGATGTCGCTGCCCCGCGTGGTCGGCACCGACGCCGAGGGCGTGGAGATCACCGCGCAGAACGGCCGCTACGGCCCGTACCTGAAGAAGGGCACGGACTCGCGGTCGCTCACCTCCGAGGACCAGATTTTCACGATCACCCTGGAAGAGGCGCTGGCGATCTACGCGCAGCCCAAGCAGCGCGGGCGGGCCGCCGCCAAGCCGCCGCTGAAGGAGCTGGGCGAGGACCCGGTCTCCGGCAAGCCGGTCGTGGTCAAGGACGGCCGCTTCGGTCCGTACGTCACCGACGGGGAGACCAACGCCACCCTGCGCTCCGGCGACAGTGTGGAGGAGATCACCCCCGAGCGCGGCTTCGAGCTGCTCGCCGAGAAGCGGGCCAAGGGCCCCGCCAAGAAGACGGCGGCGAAGAAGACGACGGCCAAGAAGACCGCCCCGGCGAAGAAGACCGCCGCAAAGAAGACGACGGCGAAGAAGACGACCGCCAAGAAGACGACCACGGCGAAGAAGACCGCCGCGGCCGCCAAGAAGACGGCCTCGTCCGGCTCTTCCGCCTCCTCCGCCGCTTCCGGCACGGAGGACTGAGTCCGCGGGGGAGTCCTCCCAGGCTCCTCTCCGACGCCCCGGTACCCGCCCGCGCGCGGTGCCGGGGCGTCGGCGTGTCGCCGGGATGTGAGCACCCGGTGTACGTCCGGGGCAGAGCGGGACCGAGGGGGCAAGGAGGGCATGGCTGTCAGTGGCTGCGGATAGGCTGAACGCATGACGCGAGCCGAGCAGCCAACGGCCCCCACCCCAGCACCGGACGACGCACTGGTCGCGGATTCCCGCGAACGCGCCGTCCGTTCCCTGCTGCGCCGACCGGACCTGCGGCGCCTGTGCGGCGCACACCTCGTGAGCGGTACGGGCGACGCCCTGGCCCTGCTCGTGCTGGTCCTCCTGGTCCTCCAGGCGGCCGTCGCCGAGGGCGCCTTCGGCGGGGGGTACCGGGGCGTGGCCTTCGCCGTCGCGGTCGTCTTCGCGGTGCGCGTGCTGGCCACCCTGCTCTTCGGCGCCGTCCTGCTCGGCCCGCTGAGCACCCTGACTGCGCCGGACGGCCCGCTCGACCGGCGCTGGACCATGGTCGGCGCCGACGGCGTGCGCGCGGCCCTGCTGCTCGTCGCGCCCCTGTGGATCGACTGGACGCCGGACAACGCGCTGGCCGTCCTGCTCGTCACCGCCTTCGTCACCGGTGTGGCCGAGCGGCTGTGGACGGTGTGCCGCGAGAGCGCGGCCCCCGGTCTGCTGCCCGCCCCGCCGCCCGAGGGCGCCACCGTGCGCCCGCTGCCGGACCACCTGGAGGCCCTGCGCCGCCTCGCGCTGCGCACCGGCTTCCTCGCCGTCCCGCTGGCGGCCGCCGCGCTGGTCGTCGCCTCCCTGTTCAACAACCTCCTTGCCACCGGCATCACCTGGTTCGACCAGCACCACGCGGCCCTCGCGTCGTACGTCGCGGCCGGACTGTTCGCCGCCTCCCTGTCCGTGCTCAGCGCCCTGAAGCTGCCCGGTGTGCGCACCCCGCGCGCGCGGTCGCCGCTGGAGGGCCTGCGCCGCCCGCGTACCGCCGCCGGTGTGGACAAGGGGCGTACGGGCGCCGTCCTGCCGCTCGTCATCGCCTGCGCCGCCGTGGCCGGTTCCATCGCCGCCGCCGTCTCCGTGTGCGTGCTGCACGCCACCGACCTGGGCGGCGGCCCGGTGCTCTACGGCCTGCTGGTGCTCGGTCTGACCGGTGGTGTCGGCGTCGGCATCCGCACCGCGCCCGCCCTGCTGCCCTCGCTCTCGCGCCGCAGGTTCCTCGCGCTGGCCATAGCGCTCGCCGGTATCGCCCTGCTGGCCGCCGGTCTCGTCCCGGACGTCACCACGGTGCTGCTCCTGGTCACCCTGGCCGGTGTCGCCGCGGGCATCTCCGCGAACACCGGGCACGCGCTGCTCGACCAGGAGACCGAGGAGTCCCGCCGGGGCCGGATCACCGAGCACCTGCACGCGGTGGTCCGCGTCTTCATGGCGCTCGGCGTCCTGATCGCCCCCGTGGTCGCCGGGCTCATCGGCCGCCACCGGCTGGAGAGCGGCCGCTTCGTCTTCGCGCACGGCGGTGCCTCGTTCACCCTCATGCTGGTCGGCGCGCTGCTGCTGCCGATCGCCGTCCTGGTCCTCGCCAAGGTCGACGACCGCTCCGGCATCCCGCTGCGCCAGGACCTCAAGGACGCCCTGCTCGGCGGGGACGACCCGGTGACGGCCCCCGCGGCGAACGGATTCTTCATCGCCCTGGAGGGCGGCGACGGCGCCGGCAAGTCCACCCAGGCCGAGGCGCTCGCCGAGTGGATCCGCAACAAGGGCCACGAGGTCGTCCTCACCCGCGAGCCCGGCGCCACGCCCGTGGGCAAGCGGCTGCGCTCGATCCTGCTCGACGTGTCCTCGGCGGGCCTGTCCCACCGCGCGGAGGCCCTGCTCTACGCGGCCGACCGCGCCGAGCACGTGGACACCGTCGTACGGCCCGCCCTGGAGCGCGGCGCGGTCGTCATCTCGGACCGGTACATCGACTCGTCCGTCGCCTATCAGGGCGCCGGCCGCGACCTCTCCCCGACCGAGATCGCCCGCATCAACCGCTGGGCCACCCATGGTCTGGTCCCGCATCTGACCGTGCTGCTCGACGTGCCCCCGGAGACCGCCCGCGAGCGGTTCACCGAGGCGCCCGACCGGCTGGAGTCGGAGCCCGCCGAGTTCCACGCGCGCGTGCGCTCCGGTTTCCTCACCCTCGCCGCCGCCGACCCCGGCCGCTATCTGGTCGTGGACGCGGGGCAGGAGCCCGAGGCCGTCACCACCGTGATCCGGCACCGGCTCGACATCGTCCTCCCGCTCTCCGAGGCCGAGATCAAGGCCCAGGAGGAGGCCCGGAAGAAGGCCGAGGAGGACGCGCGCCGCAAGGCCGAGGAAGAGGCCGCGCGCAAGGCCGAGGAGGAGCGCCTGGAGCGCGAGCGCCAGGAGACGCTGGCCCGGCTGCGCGCCGAGGAGGAGGAGCGCAAGAAGCGCGAGCTGGAGGAGGCCCAGCGCCGCGAGGCCGAGCGCCAGGCGGAGGAGGCCAGGCGCCGCGCCGAGGAGGCCCACCGGCGCGCCGAGGAGGAGCGGCAGCGGCTGCTCGCCGAGGAGAAGGCCCGCGCCGCCGAGGAGGCCCGCCGCAGGGCGGAGGAGGAGCGCCGCCGCCGGGAGGCCGAGGAGGAGGCCCGGCTGCGCGCCGAGGCCGAGGCCCTGCGCCTGGAGAAGCAGCGCAAGGCCGAGGAGGCCCTGCTGCGCGCCGAGGAGGCCCGCCGCCACGCGGCCGAGGCTGCCGAGGCCGCCCAGGAGGCGGCCCGCCGCCGGGGCGCCCCGCGCCCCGCGGACCGGCCCGCGCCGCCGGAGGCGACGACCATGCCGACGCCCGTGATCTCGCTGAACAAGGACGACGCGCCGCGCACCGCGCCCCGCGCCGTGGACGAGACGGTCCCGACCCCGGTCATCGCCCCGGACGCGGACCGTACGGCCCTGCTGCCGCCGGTGCGCGACGAGCGCCGCGAGTCCGAGGTGACGGCCGAGGTGCCGAGGCCCCCGGCCGGCGCCGCGGACGAGACGGCCGTACTGCCCCAGGTGCCGTCCGGCGACGAGACCGCCGTACTGCCGCCGGTGCGCGGGGACGGCCGGCCGGGCCGGGTGCCGTCCGGGTACTTCCGCGACGAGCGGACCGGGGCGGGGTCCGGATCTGGGTCCGGTTCCGGTTCCGGCTCCGACGACAGCACCCGCGAGATGCCCCAGCTCGGCGCCGACGGCCGCCCGCGCCGCCCGCGTCCCGACTGGGCCGAGGAGACCCCGCTGGACGACCTGCCGTCGCTGGCGGACGAACTGCTCGGTTCGTACGACGAGCGCGAGTACGGGGCGCGTGACGAGGACGAGGGCAGGCCGGGCCGTAACCGGCGCCGCTGAGCGGGACTGAGACAGGGGGGCACCCCCGGAGCAGCACATACGGCTCCGGGGGCGCCCCTTTTCCGCTGCGTGCCCGGCGCCCGTTTTCGGCGTTGTCGGTGCTCCCCCGCACAATGGAGGCCGGATACGCGCGGGGTGACGTGCGCGGTGTGACGGAAGGGCGGCGTGACCCATGACCGTATGGGACGACCTCGTCGGGCAGGAGAAGGTCGCCGCGGTGCTCGAAGGCGCCGCGCGGGACGCCGACGCGCTCGTCACGGCCGCCTCCGCCGCCGGACCGGTGCCGGAGTCGTCGCGGATGACCCACGCCTGGCTGTTCACGGGCCCGCCCGGCGCGGGCCGCAACCAGGCGGCGCGGGCCTTCGCCGCCGCCCTCCAGTGCGTGAGCCCCGACCGCGCCCTCGGCGGCATGCCCGGCTGCGGCTTCTGCGACGGCTGTCACACCGCGCTGCTCGGTACCCACGCGGACGTGTCCTCGGTGGCCGCCGTGGGCGCGGAGATCCTGGTCAGGGACATGCGGGACACGGTCCGCAAGTCGTACACCAGCCCGGCGAACGGACGCTGGCAGATCATCCTCGTGGAGGACGCCGAGCGGCTGAACGAGAAGTCGGCCAACGCCGTCCTCAAGGCCGTCGAGGAGCCCGCCCCGCGCACGGTGTGGCTGCTGTGCGCGCCCTCCGTCGAGGACGTGCTGCCCACGATCCGCTCCCGCTGCCGCCACCTGAACCTGCGCACGCCGCCCGTGGACGCCGTCGCCGACATGCTCGTACGCCGCGACGGCGTCGAGCCCGAGGTCGCCGCGGCCGCCGCCCGCGCCACCCAGGGCCATGTCGACCGGGCCCGGCGCCTGGCCACCGACCCGGCGGCCCGCGAGCGCCGCGCCGCCGTGCTCAGGCTGCCGCTGCGGCTGAGCGAGGTCGGCGCCTGTCTGAAGGCCGCCCAGGAGCTGGTCGACGCGGCCGCCGAGGACGCCAAGCAGCTGGCCGAGGAGATGGACGGCAAGGAGTCCGAGGAGCTGAAGGCGGCGCTCGGCGCGGCCCAGGGCGGCCGTATGCCGCGCGGCACGGCGGGCGTCATGAAGGACCTGGAGGACATGCAGAAGCGCCGCAGGACCCGTACGCAGCGCGACAGCCTCGACGTGGCCCTCGGCGACCTCACCGGCTTCTACCGCGACGTCCTCGCCCTCCAGCTCGGCTCCCGCGTCGCGCTGGCCAACACCGACGCCGAGGACGCGCTCGACCGGATCGCCCGCGCCGGCTCCCCGGAGTCCACCCTGCGCCGCATCGAGGCGATCGCCGCGTGCCGGGAGGCGCTGGACCGCAATGTGGCTCCGCTGCTGGCGGTGGAGGCGATGACGATGGCGCTGCGGGCGGGGTGAACGCGCGGGGGAGGCGTCGGCGGTTTTCGCCGCCGTCCGCGCGCTGTCCCTCGTACGAGGCACGCGCCGCACCCAACGTGTCCACGCCATCGCGCAAGGTTACGCTCGCCTGATGCAGACCGAGCCTTCTCCGCGCCGGTTCCCCCGGACGCTGTCCCCGGGGTCGCGCGCGCCCCGTACCGCCGGCACCCGTGCCCGTGCCGCCGCGGCACTCCTCGCGGCCGCCGCGCTGCTGCTGACCGCCTGCTCGGCCACCGGCCCGACCGACGCCTCGGCCGCCGGCACGGTGCGGGGCGCCGTGCTGCCGCCGCTGCCCCGGGCGACACCGGCCGCGCTCGCGCCGTACTACGCCCAGCGTCCGGCCTGGCGCGCGTGCGGCGCCGCCGGCTTCGAGTGCGCGACGATCAAGGCGCCGCTCGACTACGACAAGCCCGGCTCCGGCGACGTCAAGCTCGCCCTCGTCCGCAAGAAGGCCACCGGCAAGGGCAAGCCGCTCGGCTCCCTGCTGGTGAACCCGGGCGGCCCGGGCGGCTCGGCGATCAGCTATCTGCAGCAGTACGCGGCGCTCGGCTATCCGGCCGAGGTCCGCGCCCGGTACGACATGGTCGCCATGGATCCGCGCGGGGTCGGCCAGAGTGATCCGGTCGAGTGCCTCGACGGCCGCCAGATGGACGCCTTCACCGAGACGGACCTCACCCCCGACAGCCCGAAGGAGACGGACGCGCTGGTCGCGGCGGACAAGGGGTTCGCGGAGAGCTGCGGTACGCACTCGGCGCGGCTGCTGCGGCACGTCTCCACGGTCGAGGCGGCCCGTGACATGGACATCGCGCGGGCGGTGCTCGGCGACGAGAAGCTGAACTACGTCGGCGCGTCGTACGGCACGCTGCTCGGCGCGACGTACGCCGGGCTGTTCCCGCAGCGCACCGGGCGCCTGGTGCTGGACGGCGCGATCGACCCCGCCCTGGACGCCCGCCAGGTGAACCTGGACCAGACGGCCGGCTTCGAGACGGCCTTCCAGGCGTTCTCGCGGGACTGCGTGAAGCAGACCGACTGCCCGCTGAACAGCAAGGACCACACCCCGGACCAGGTCGTACAGCGCCTGCAGTCCTTCTTCCGGCAGCTGGACGCCCACCCGATCCCGGCGGGCGACGCGGACGGCCGCGAGCTGGGCGAGTCGCTGGCGACCATCGGCGTGGTCGCGGCGATGTACGACCAGGGGCTGTGGGAGCAGCTGCGCGAGGCCCTGAAGTCGGCCATGGACGAGCGCGACGGCGCCGGCCTGCTGGCCCTCGCCGACATCTACTACGAGCGCGACGCCAAGGGGCACTACAGCAACCTGATGATGGCCAACGCGGCCGTGAACTGCCTGGACCTCCCGCCCGCCTTCTCCGGCCCGGACCAGGTCCGCCAGGCCCTCCCGGCGTTCCGCAAGGCGTCCCCGGTCTTCGGCACCAGCCTCGCCTGGGCCTCCCTGAACTGCACCTACTGGCCGGTCAAGGCCACCGGCACCCCGCACCGCATCGAGGCCGAGGGCGCCGCCCCCATCGTGGTCGTCGGCACCACCCGTGACCCCGCGACCCCGTACCGCTGGGCCCAGTCCCTCTCCCGCCAGCTCGCCTCGGCCCGCCTCCTCACCTACGAGGGCGACGGCCACACCGCCTACGGCCGCGGCAGCACCTGCGTCGACAAGGCGATCGACACCTACCTCCTGAAGGGCACCCCGCCCGCCCCCGCCAAACGCTGCACCTGACCCCACCCCCTCCGGCCCCCACCCGGGGGCCGGTACGACCACCCCTCGAACCTGTGTAGACTTACCGACGTTGCCACGCACCCCGGTGCACGCGCAGCACGCCGCTTTAGCTCAGATGGCCAGAGCAACGCACTCGTAATGCGTAGGTCTCGGGTTCGAATCCCGAAAGCGGCTCATCTGGGAACCCCAGGTCGAATTCATCGGCCTGGGGTTCCTTTTTTGTGATGTCGGCGCGGCGCCCCTGAAGTTGATGTGATCATGATGAATATGGAGAGGGCTTTACCCACCCTCCGGGCGGCACCCGGTCGCGCACGTGAAAGGAACGATGTGGAACCGATCGCGTCCCTGTCGGGTGTTTCCCAGGGCTATGGCCGGCATCAGGTGATCACCGGCCTCGACTGGGATCTCGGCGTGGGGGTCTATGGGCTACTGGGCCCCAACGGTGCGGGAAAGACGACGCTTCTCCGGACTCTCGCCACGGTCGCGCCGCCCCGGGAGGGGACTCTGGAGATCTGTGGCAGGAAGGTGCACTCCGAGCGGTCGGCGCGCGCGGCTCGCCCCGCGATCGGCTACCTTCCTCAGGAATTCGGGTACTACCCGTCCTTTTCGGTGTACGACTTCGTCCGGTATTGCGCGTGGCTGCGCGGGGTTCCCGACGGTGAGGCCCATGACGCGGCGCTGAAGGCGATCTCGTCCGTCCTTCTCGACGAACGGGCACGGGACAAGATGAAGTCCCTCTCGGGTGGCATGCTGCGCCGTGCCGGCATCGCCGCGGCCATCGTCGGCTCACCCCGGCTGCTGCTCCTGGACGAGCCGACCGTCGGACTGGACCCGGCGCAGCGCTTGCAGTTCCGCGAGCTGATCAGATCCCTGACGGGGGTGGCGATCGTGCTGAGTACACACCTTGTGGAGGACGTGGCGGCTGTTTGCGACCAGGTCGTCGTCATGCAGTCCGGAAGGTTCCTGTTCAGAGACACCCCCGAGGCCCTTACGGAGAACGCCCGGGCGGGGGTGGCGGGTGACAGCCCGTTGGAGCGCGGGTACATGGCGGCCTTGTCGGGACAGGGGGAGCTCGCCTGATGCGCATTCTCATGATGGAGTTGCGGCGCTCTCCCCTGCGATGGTGGTTCCCCGTCCTCGTCGCCCTGGACGTCGCGGTTCTTTTCGGACGGGCCCGCTGGTGGATCGGGGTCTGGCCGCAGGCCAGTGCGGCGGCCCAGATTCCCGCCTTCTATCTCGGCCCCTTTCTGGCGGCCTACACCGCCTGGGCCGCCGGCCGGATCCACCGGCTCGGCTTCGAGGACCAGCACACCGCGGGAACCAGGCCCAGATGGCAGGTGGAGGCAGCCCACATCGCGGCGGTCGCCGTTTACGGTGGCGGCGCCTATGTTGTCGGCGCGGTGGTCGCCGCGGCGGTCAGTTACCAGGACGCCGGACCCGGATTCCTGTGGCCCAGCTACCTGTTGCTGGGGGCCGCGCTCATCGTTCTGTGCATCGCCGTCGGTGACATCACCGGGCGTTGGTTCCCCTCCGCCTTCGCCGCTCCGGTCGTATGCGGTCTGGCCTGCTTCGTGGTGGTGACGATGAACGGCGGACCGCTGAAGGCCGGCCTGTTCGTTCTCTCCGGATCCCCTGCCGTGGAGGTGACTCCGGGGCGGCTTGCCGTCCGGTGGGGTCTGGCGCTTTCCGCGGTCGCCCTGGCGGTCTTCACCCCCCGCACACTGCCCGGATACACCGGCACGCGCGGAAAGGTGGCCGCCAGGCTGCCGGCCGTCGGCTGCTCGGTGCTGGTCGTCTCCTGCCTGGCGGGCGTGATCACGGCTGGACCGGTGCAGATGGCGCGAGCGAGTTCGGGTACTCCGCTGTGTACGCGTTCGGAGCCGAAGATCTGCGTATGGCCCGAAGAGCGTATGTATCTGCCGCGGCTCGAAGCGATGGCGAAGCGCATATCCGGACTTCCGCCCGCTATCAAATCCCCCTCCGTTTTCTACGAGGAGGGGCTGAGGGGTGGCAGCGGATCGGACACCGACTTCTCGATTTTCGAAGGGTCCATGTGGGAAGTGGCCGACAGCATGTCCATAGCGGTCACCCGTGAATCCACGCCGCCCTTCTGCCATGCGGTGAACAGCGGCGAGGAGGACCGGCGCACCATGGCGTACTTCGAGCTCGATTCGTGGCTCGCGGCCCGGATCTCCGGGGCCGGCCAGCCGTCCGACATCCACGGGGGGCCGCCCGGGGTCGACCAGAAGGCCATCGCAAAGCTGATCAAGCAGCCCGAGTCCGTGCAGGAAGCCTGGGCGGAGAAGTGGCTCAAGGTGATCGAAGGTACGCGCTGTGCCTGATCTCCGGGAGTCCTGGGGTCTTTACCTGCGGGCGCATCGTTTCCGTGGAATCGTCGCCGGCTGGGTCGCGGTCATCGCGTGCGATGTGGCGTTCGGGTCTGCCCGGCTCGTTTTCCCCTTCAGCGGCAGTGGCTCCTCCGCGACTCCTCTGAGGCATGAAATACCCCTCGCCCTGGCCGTGATGTCCGTAGGCGGCCTCGGCAGCGTGATGAACTCCCTGGAAGAGGGGGCGGCGAAGGGCTTCAGGCGAGTCGAGATCGCCTACCTCGCCGGGGCCGTCTCGGCGGTGACGTTGTCGCTGGTCGTGACGGAATTCTTCGTCAGCCCCGGAGGCACTGTTCTGCTGCTCGTCCGCGCCTTCCTGATCTGGGTCGGCCTCGCCTTGCTGTCCGGTCGGGCATGGGGATGGCGTTTTTCCTGGATTCTTCCCTTGGCCACGCTGTTCCCCCTGACCTACTGGCAGGTCGACGGCGCGGGACGATTCCGGTGGTGGGACTGGACGGACCAGCCCGGAACCTCGATTCCCTGCTGGGGGATCGCAGCCGGCAGCCTCCTCGCGGGCGGCATCGCGATGGCGCTGACTCCTTGGCGCGTCGCCCGGTTGCGGCGCCTGCTTCCGTAGAGCGGACAGCGGGCGGGGTGACGGCAGCCGATGGCACGTCACCTTTCGTGCGTGTGTTGCGGGTTCAGTGGTTCCGTCGGCAGGCGGGGCCGGTCATTTCGCGTCCGCGTAGCACTCCACCACTGCCGTGGTGAACGGGAAGCGGACCGGGGTGTCGCCGAAGGTGAGGCGGGCCGCGAGGGCTGAGGCTTCGCGGATGGCCTGGATGATCTGGGGGGTTTCGGCTGCGGGGCAGTGGACGATCACTTCGTCGTGCTGGAAGAAGACCAGTTCGGCGGAGAGGGGGGCGCAGGTGCGGCGGAGGGCGGCCAGGAGGAGGAGGGTCCAGTCGGCGGCGCTGCCCTGGACGACGAAGTTGCGGGTGAAGCGGCCTCGGGCGCGGGCGCTGCCGCCGTCGGGGGTGGGGGAGTCGTCGAGGGGGATGCCCGCTTCCTCGGCCGCGTCGGGGGTCGCTGTCGCGGGTGGGCAGGTGCGGCCGAGCCAGGTGCGGACCAAGCGGCCTTCCTCGCCGGCGCGGGCGGCGTCGTCCACGTAGGCGACGGCCGCGGGATAGCGGCGGCGCAGGGCGGCGAGGTTCTTGAGGCCGTCCCCTGAGGTCTGGCCGTACATCGCGCCGAGCACCGCGAGCTTGGCCTGTTCGCGGTCGCCGGAGAAGGCGCGCTCGGAGACGGACTGGTAGAGGTCGCTCTCGCGGGAGGCCACCTCCATGAGGGCCGGGTCGCGGGAGATCGCCGCGAGGACCCGGGGTTCCATCTGGTCGGCGTCGGCCACCACCAGCCGCCAGCCCGGGTCGGCCACCACCGCGCGCCGGATCACCTTGGGGATCTGCAGCGCGCCCCCGCCGTTCGTCACCCAGCGCCCGGTGACCGTGCCGCCGGCCTGGAACTCGGGCCGGAACCGCCCGTCGCGCACCCAGTCGCGCAGCCAGGACCAGCCGTGCGCCACCCAGATGCGGTACAGCCGCTTGTACTCCAGAAGGGGCTCCACCGCCGGGTGGTCCACCGAGCGCAGCTCCCAGCGGCGGGTGGACGTGACCTTGATGCCCGCCTTCGCGAACGCCTTGATCACCTCGGCGGGCAGGTCGGGGCGCACCCGGTGGCCGAAGGCCGCCGACACCTCGTCCGCCAGTTCCGCGAGACGGCGCGGCTCGCCCCCGCCCGCGTACCGCTCGCCGAGCAGGCCGTGCAGCACCTCGCGGTGCACCTCGGCGCTCCAGGGCATCCCCGTGCGGTTCAGCTCGGCGGCCACCAGCATCCCCGCCGACTCGGCCGTGGTCAGCAGGTGTATCCGGTCGGGGTGGGTGGTGCGTTCGTGTCTTCGCTGCTGGTCGGCGTAGACCTCGAGGAGGTCGTGCAACGGCATGTGCGCGGTCGCCGCCTCGAAGAGGGTGGACTGGTCGCCCCGGTCCGCCGGGCGCTGCGGCGGGTCGGGCGGTACGGGACCGCCCCGGAGGCGGGCCAGGGCGGCGGCGGCCGAGCGTGGCTCGCCGTGCCGGCCCTCGTGGCCCAGCAGGAGTGTCTCGGCGTCCTCGATGTCGTAGCACCGCTCGACTCGCACCCCCGTGGCGAGCAGTCGCGGGTAGACCTCGGCAGTCGACCGCCACACCCAGCGCGTCACCTCCGGGCGGCTCCGCACCGCCTCCGCGAGATCGCTCTCGCGACGCACCGGACCGGCGGGCAGCCCGTCCGGACCGAGGGGGGCGACGTCCACGCCACCGTCCTCGGCCGGAGCGAGTGCCCACCGGTCGGTCATGTACGAGAGTGTGTCAGGGGGGTCTGACAATGGGGGTGACCTGCGGGTTCAGGGCAGGGGCCCGTCCGTCGGGTTCAGGGCGCGGGGCCTCTCAGCCGGGTTCAGGGCGGGGGCCCCTCGGCGCAGGGCCCCCGCCGCGCACGGTCAGTCCTGCGTCGCGTCCCCCTCCGCGTCGTCCGGATGCGCCGGCGCCGACTCCGCCTTCTGCTGCTCAAGGAGCGCCGCCAGCACCCCGCTCACGTACTGCTCGCTCGCGTCCTTGGTGATGCCGAGCCCGCTGAGGACGCCCTCGCCGTTCTCGTGCTCCAGCAGGGCCAGCAGGATGTGCTCGGTGCCGACGTAGTTGTGGCCGAGGCGGAGCGCCTCGCGGAAGGTCAGCTCCAGGACCTTCTTGGCGTCGGGGCCGTAGGGGATGAGCTCGGGGATGTCCTCGGCCTCCGGCGGGAGCGCGGCGGTCGCGGCCTGGCGTACGGCGTCCAGGGGGACGCCCTGTTCGGTGATCGCCTTCGCGGCCAGGCCCTCCGGCTCGGCCAGCAGGCCGAGGACCAGGTGCTCGGGGCGGCCCTCGGGGTTGCGGGCCGCCACGGACTCGTTGTGCGCGGCCATGACCACCGCCCGCGCGCGCGGGGTGTAGCGGCTGAAGCCCTGGCTCAGGTCGAGGTCCGCCGACTCCTTCGCGACGAACCGCTTCTGCGCCGCCTGCCGGGTCACACCCATGCTCTTGCCGATGTCGGTCCAGGACGCGCCCGAACGGCGGGCCTGGTCCACGAAGTGACCGATCAGATGGTCGGCCACGTCTCCGAGGTGATCGGCGGCGATCACCGCGTCCTGGAGCTGGTCGAGGGGTTCGGGGTGCACCTTCTTGATGGCCGCGATGAGGTCGTCGAGGCGCACGGATGACGTGATGTTGGGGTTGGTCGCCATGTGTCAACCGTAAGTTGACACCCCCTCATTGTCAACCCGTGGTTGACATGTGTTCGGGGGTGCGGCGCGTATTCGGATGGCGGCCGCGATCGGCCACACTTGTCCACAGGCTGTGGACAAGTTTTGGCGGGCTGTCGGTCCCTCGTGGCACGATCGACGACGTGACCAGCACTGCCAGCACCGTCGAGCGCGCTTTCCGGGCCGCCCTCTACGACGATTCCGACGCCGGACTCGACACCGGCGCGTCCCTGCTCGCCGCCGACCCCGTCGCCGACGCGGAACTCGGGCGGCGCGGCGAGGAGTTCGTCGCCACGGCCTGGCGGCGCGGCTGGCAGCCCGCCGACGTCGTACGGCTCGTACGGCGGGAGCTGGACGACCTCCACCTGCGGCTCGTGGCCGCCCTGATCCGGACCCAGGCGGGCGACGACCGGGCGCGCGGGCCCCGCTGGACCGCGCAGCTCGACGCCCTCGCCGAGCACACGGCGGCCCCCGCGCGCGGAGGCGACCGGTTCTCGCACGCCACCGCCGTCCTGGAGCTGTACCGCCTGCTGCTGCGGCTGCCCGCCCTGGAGCCGCTGGAGGAACCCCGCCGGGCCGCGAGCCCGGAGGCGTCCCGCACCCTCGGCCGTATCCGCGCGCTGCTCGCCAAGGCCGAGGCGACCCCCTACCCGGAGGAGGCGGAGGCGCTGACCGCCAAGGCGCAGGAGCTGACGGCCCGGTACAGCGTGGACGAGGCGCTGCTCGCGGCCGCCGCGCCCGCGCCGGACGCGCCCGGAGCCTGCCGGATAGGCGTCGAGCCGCCGTACGAGCAGGCCAAGGCGGTCCTGCTGGACGCGGTCGCCCGCGCCAACCACTGCCGTGCGGTGTGGAACGAACCGCTCGCCTTCTCCACGGTCGTCGGTTTCGAGGCGGACCTGGAGGCGGTCGAGCTGCTGTACACCTCGCTGCTGGTGCAGGCCACGCACGCGATGGCCAGGGCGGAGGCGGCGCAGCGGGCGGGCGGCCGCAAGCGCACCAAGACCTTCCGGCAGTCCTTCCTCGCGGCCTACGCCCACCGCGTCGGCGACCGGCTCGCGGCGGCCGCCGAGACCCAGGTCTCCCAGGACCTGCTGCCCGTTCTGGCCACCCGCGAGATAGCCGTCACCGACCGGATGGAGCGCCTGTTCCCGGAGACCACCACGACCCGGCTGCGCGGGATCACCGACGAGGCCGGGTGGACGGAGGGCGCCCGCGCGGCCGACGAGGCACAGGTGCGGGCGCGGCGCCGGCTGGGGTGACGGCCCGCGCGCGGTACGGCTTTGCCGGTCGCCTACGGCTTCGGCGCTCGCCTACGGCTTCATCGGTCGCCAGCGGCCGTGTCAGTCGCCGGCCTGCTGGAAGGCGCTGACGGACGCGTCCGGGGCGGTCTTGCCCGCCTTGGCCGCGACCGGGCCGTACTTCCACGGGAAGCTCTGCGGTTCGCCGCCGCCCGGCAGGGTGATCTCGATGGTGGCCGCCTTCGCGCCCTTCGCGGCGTCCGCGCCCCGCACGTAGCTGATGGTGAAGTTGGCCGAGTCGCCCTTGGCGAGCTTCAGCTTCTGCGCCGTCGCGCCCTCCTGGACGGGCAGCTTCTCCGTGCGGCCGTCCTGATGGAGGGTGACGCCGGGGAAATGGTCCAGGACGCAGGGCGCGCTCTGGTTGGTGATGCTCACCGGCACCTGGCCGCTGTCCCCGGCGGCGGGGGCGACGCTCGCGGAGCCGACCTGGAGGGAGACCGCACCGGCCGCGCAGGCCGCACCGGCCTTGCTCTCGGAGCCGGCCGCCCCGCTGCCGCCGCCGTTGTCGCAGGCGGTCAGGGCGAGAGCGGCGGCGAGGGCGGTCAGGGTGAGCGGAATGGCGCGCATGAACTGGTCCCATCGAGGGTCGTGACGGTCTCCCCGCATCATCGCCCCTGCGCGCACCACCCGAGCACGCGCCCCCGGCGGATTCACCGCTTCAGGCAGGATTCCGCCCGCCCCCGGGCACGGGCACCCCGGACCGCGTATGGGGCACCCCGCCCGCGTACGGGCCGACCGACTCCGCGGCCCTCGGCCGGCCCGGCGGCGCTCGGTCGGCTCCGCCGCCCTCGCCTGGCCAGCCTGCCCTCGGCCGGGCCGACCGCCCTCGGTTGGCCCGGCTGCCCCCGGCCGGCTCTGCGGCCCTCGGCCGGCTCGGTGCTCGGTCGGCTCCGCTGCCCTCGGCTGGACCGGCTGCTCTCGGCAGGCCCGACCGCCCTCGGCCGGGCCGGCCGCTCTTGGCAGGCCCGACCGCCCTCGGCTGGACCGGCCGCTCTTGGCAGGCCCGACCGCCCTCGGCTGGACCGGCTGCTCTCGGCTGGACCGGCTGCTCTCGGCTGGACCGGCTGCTCTCGGCTGGACCGGCTGCTCTCGGCAGGCCCGACCGCCCTCGGCTGGACCGGCTGCTCTCGGCCGGGCCGACTGCTCTCGGCCGGGCCGACTGCTCTCGGCCGGGCCGACTGCTCTCGGCAGGCTCGACCGCTCTCAGTCGGCAGGCCCGACCGCCCTCAGCCGGCCCGACCGCTCTTAGCTGGCCCGGCTGCCCTCGGTAGGCTCTGCCGGCCTCGGCTGCCCTCGGCTGCCCTCGGCTGGCTCCGCTGGCCCGGCTGGCCCGGCTGCCCTCAGCCGGCCCCGCCGCCCCCCGGCCGCCCCGCCCGCCTACTGCCCCAGCCCCGAAGCCAGCCCCGAAGGCAGCGCCCCGCCCTCCGCCTTCGTGTACGTCTCCTTCGCCGGGCCTCCCGACCAGGTGATCTTCAGGGAGTCCTTGGTCGCGGAGTCGACCATGCCCGTGCCGCGGTGGCCGGCGTCGCCCTTGCAGGTCAGGTGGATCATCCGCATGCCCGACACCTTGGCCGCCGTGCCGCTGCACACGGCGCCGCCGGTCGCGAAGAGGCCCGCCTGCTTGCCGTTGATCACCAGGGCCACGATCCGGCCGCCGCCGGTGGCGACCCAGCTGCCCTGGAGCTCCGCGACGCCACCGGCGGCAACGGCCCCGCCCCCGGAAGCGGAAGCGGAGGCCGTGGGCGTGGCGCCCGCCGTGGCGGAGCCGTCCGAGCTGCCCCCGCCCCCGCCGCCCCCGGAACACCCCGTCAGCACCAGCGCGCCGATCACCCCGGCGGCCACGGCCGCGGCCGCCGCACCGGCCCGCACCCGCGCCGCACCCGTACCCCTGCCGCCCCTGATGCCCCAACAGGCAGCCGTACCCGTCCCCGTACCCATAGCCCCAGTCACGTCACGCTCCCAAGCCGTAGCGGGTCGCCCGGGGCGGGAGCCCGCGGACGGGCAGCAAGTTACCAGCCGTTACCCCAGCGCAGGCGGCTGGAATTGGCCGCTCGGGCGGGGAACAGGAACCGTCCCGCGCGCGTCTCTTCCTGGTGCGTGAACCGGGCGGCATGCGGTCTCGTATCCCGGGCAGACGGGCAAGGGCTTCGGTAAAGCGGGCGTCAAGGCTGTAATCGCGGGAACACCCCGCGTGCACGTGCATCTGCTCATTCACTTGCATGTGAACAGGGTTATGATCCGGGTCGGTTGATCGCGGCATCTACTGACCACAGCACCAATGACCACGGCCTTTGCGGCCACATCAGACAGTGCACCACCGGGGAGCGACCTGTGGACCACTACGTTGACAGCGTGTACGGGGGGTACGACGTGTACAACGGCATGGCTGCCACGCAGCTGGTCGGCGTGGCCTGGCAGAAGAGCAGGCACAGCAACTCCCAGGGATCCTGCGTGGAGTTCGCGAGACTGCCCGGCGGTGAGGTGGCCGTCCGCAACTCCCGCTTCCCCGACGGCCCCGCGCTGGTCTACACGCGTGCCGAGATCGAGGCCATGCTCCTCGGCATCAAGGACGGCGAGTTCGACCACCTGATCGCGAGCTGACAACAGGCCCGTACGGCACGGGCGTTGGCAACGATGTCGGGAAGCGGGCGTGCGTACGGAAGCCGGCCTCAGTCCGCCCGCTCACCCGTGTGCGGCAGGAACAGCGCCCACACCATCTTGCCGCTCAGCGCGCCCGCCAGCGGATGCCAGCCCCAGCCGTCCGCGAAGGAGTCCACGAGGAACAGCCCCCGGCCCGACTCGGCGGAGAAGTCGTCGGACTCGCGGGGCACCGGGGTGTCGTGGCTGGGGTCGCGCACCGCGCACACCAGCCGCCCCGTCCAGCGCATCAGATGCAGCCGCACCGGTGCGGAACCGGGCCCCGGACAGTCGTCCGTACCCGCGTCCACGTCCTCGCCGGGCAGCGCGTGCCGCAGCGCGTTGGTGACGAGTTCGGAGACGACGAGCGCGATGTCCTCGGAGCGCTCGCCCACGTCCCAGCGTTCCAGGGTGGCCCGGGTGAACCGCCGTGCCTCGCGCACCGCTTCGTAGCGGGCGGGCAGGGCGCAGGAGGCGGCCTCGGAGACGGCGGTGGGGTCCAGTGGGGGAAGGCCCTGCCGTAACGGCTTGAGCATGGTCGATCCATTCGTTCCCATGCGAGGCACTCCCGGGAATTCGCGGTCGTTGCGATGCAGCGGTGGCGCGGCCCCATGGTTTCGGATGCGCACAGCAGATGCAAGGGCAGATGCACGTGCACGCGGCCGAATTGGGCCCGCGCGTACCGCTTCTTGGCCATTTTTTCCGCCATCCTGGCCCCAACTTCCCTTCAGGACCGTGACCCTGGCATAGGAGGAACGGTTGACCTCTTTCCGTTTCTGTAACCGAACGAGTACTGCTCGAAGTGTTTTAGTGGCAGACTGCGGCATCTGAAGACGGTTGGGGAGGCTGGCGAAGTGAGCGCGGGAGAGCCCGGATCGGTGGTGCGGCGGATGCTGCTCGGCTCGCAACTCAGGCGGCTGCGCGAGGCGCGGGGCATCACGCGCGAGGCGGCGGGTTACTCGATCCGCGCCTCCGAGTCCAAGATCAGCCGGATGGAGCTCGGCCGTGTGAGCTTCAAGACCAGGGACGTCGAAGACCTGTTGACGCTCTACGGCGTCGACGAAGAGGCGGAGCGCGAGTCGCTGCTCTCCCTCGCCCGGGAGGCCAACGTGGCGGGCTGGTGGCACAGTTACAGCGACGTGCTGCCCAGCTGGTTCCCCACCTACGTCGGCCTGGAGGGCGCCGCCCACCTCATCCGGGTCTACGAGGTCCAGTTCGTGCACGGCCTGCTCCAGACCGAGGAGTACGCGCGCGCGGTGGTCCGGCGCGGCATGAAGGGCGCGAGCACCGCCGACGTGGAGCGCCGGGTCGCGCTGCGCCTGGAGCGGCAGAAGCATCTGCTGGCCGACGACCCCGAGGGCGCCCCCGAGTTCCATATCGTCCTGGACGAGGCCGCGCTGCGCCGCCCGTACGGCGACCGCGAGGTGATGCGCGGGCAGCTCAAGCATCTGATCGAGGTCTCCGAGCGGCCCAACGTACGGCTCCAGGTCATGCCGTTCGGCCTCGGCGGGCACTCCGGGGAGAGCGGCGCCTTCACCCTGCTCAGCTTCCCCGAGTCCGACCTTTCCGACGTGGTCTACGTCGAGCAGCTGACCAGCGCGCTGTACCTGGACAAGCGCGAGGACGTCCTCCAGTACGAGCAGGCGCTCAAGGAGCTCCAGCAGGACAGCCCCGGGCCGGCCGAGAGCCGGGACATCCTCCGGGGACTCCTTCAGCTCACCTGACTTCAACTCACCTGACAAAAAAGGTCTGTTGATGCACCTGCGGGTCTCCGGGCCCCCTGGTGCGTCAGTACGATTGCCTGTGATCAGACCCCGGCGTGGCAGTGTCGTCCGCTAGCGAGTGAGGGATCACATGGCGTCCTATTTCGAGGAACTGGCCCAGCAGTACATCGACGGTCAATGGCGTACGGGAAGCGGCTCCTGGGACGTCATCGACTTCAACCCCTACGACGACGAGAAGCTGGCCTCGATCACGGTCGCCACCGTCGAGGAGGTCGACGACGCCTACCGCGCCGCCGAGCGCGCGCAGAAGAAGTGGGCCGAGACCAACGCCTACGCCCGCCGCGCGGTGTTCGAGCGGGCGCTCGCGCTGATCGAGGAGCGCGAGGAGGAGATCGCCGAGCTGATCGTCGCGGAACTCGGCGGCACCCGGGTGAAGGCGGGCTTCGAGCTGCACCTCGCCAAGGAGTTCCTGCGCGAGGCGATCCACCTGGCGCTGCGCCCCGAGGGCAAGATCCTGCCCTCTCCGGCCGACGGCAAGGAGAACCGCGTCTACCGGGTGCCGGTGGGTGTCGTGGGCGTGATCAGCCCGTTCAACTTCCCCTTCCTGCTGTCCCTCAAGTCGGTCGCCCCGGCGCTGGCGCTCGGCAACGGCGTCGTGCTCAAGCCGCACCAGAACACCCCGGTGGCGGGCGGCACGCTGATCGCGAAGCTCTTCGAGGACGCGGGGCTGCCCGGCGGGCTGCTCAACGTCGTCGTGACCGACATCGCGGAGATCGGGGACGCCTTCATCGAGCACCCGGTGCCCCGGGTCATCTCCTTCACCGGCTCCGACAAGACCGGCCGCCATGTGGCGACCGTCTGCGCAGCCCACTTCAAGCGCGCGGTGCTCGAACTCGGCGGCAACAGCGCCCTGGTGGTCCTGGACGACGCCGATCTCGACTACGCGGTGGACGCGGCGGTCTTCAGCCGCTTCGTGCACCAGGGCCAGGTGTGCATGGCGGCCAACCGGGTCCTCGTGGACCGCTCGGTGGCCGAGGAGTTCACCGAGAAGTTCGTCGCCAAGGTGCGCTCGCTGCCGGTGGGCGACCCGCGCGACCCCGGCACCGTCATCGGCCCGGTCATCAACTCGGCCCAGGCGAAGGCGCTTTCGCAGGTGGTCGAGCAGGCCGTCGGCGAAGGCGGCACGGCTCTGGTGCGCGGCACCGTCGAGGGCAACCTGGTCGCGCCCAGCGTGCTCACCGGCCTGCCCGAGAACTCGCCCCTGCTGCGGCAGGAGGTCTTCGGCCCGGTCGTCTTCCTCGTGCCGTTCGACGGCGAGGAGGAGGCGGTACGGCTCGTCAACGACACGCCGTACGGGCTCAGCGGCGCGGTCCACACCGGGGACATCGAGCGCGGCGTGGCCTTCGCGCGGCGGATCGACACCGGGATGTTCCATGTGAACGACGGCACCGTGCACGACGAGCCGCTGGTCCCGTTCGGCGGCGAGAAGCACTCGGGCCTCGGCCGGCTGAACGGCGAGACGACCGTGGAGGCCTTCACCACCACCAAGTGGATCTCGGTCCAGCACGGGCGCAGCGGCTTCCCGTTCTGAGGCACCCGGCGTACGACACCCGACGCCACGGACCATTGAGGACAGGATCTGGCCTCGATGGTCCGTAGCGTCGTGTCGTGTCGGGGCAACCGCCCCGGAGAAGCCCGGGGAAGGGTGGGCCGTCGTGGTCACGCACGTACGAGCCGAGGAGCGGGGCGACGAGCGCGGAGCGCTGCTGGCGTTCCTGGAGGAGCAGCGCGGCGGCATCCGCCGGGCCGTGCTGGGGCTGACCGAGGAGCAGGCGCGCTCCCGGCCGAGCGCGAGCGAGCTGTCGCTCGGCGGACTGCTCAAGCACGTCGTGGAGATGGAGCAGAGCTGGATCGCCCGGGCCCGCCGGGAGCCGCCCGCGATCCACCGGGACGAGTCCAACTGGCACGAGTGTTTCCGGCTCCTGGAGGGCGAGACGGTCGCCGCTCAGCTCGCGTACTGGGAGGAGGTCGCGGCCGGCACGGAGAAGCGGATCCGCTCCGCGCCGAGCCTGGACGACACCTTCCCGCTGCCCGAGGCCCCCTGGTTCCCGCCGGACGAGCGGGTCTCGCTGCGCTGGGTGTGTCTGCATCTGATCCGCGAGACCGCCCGGCACGCGGGCCACGCCGACATCGTCCGCGAGTCGCTGGACGGCAGGACGGCCTTCGAACTGGTCGCCCTGGAGCGGCAGCGGGGCGAACAGGCCGGGTGAGCGCCGTACGGCACCCGGCCCGGTCCCGCCACCACTGACGGCACCCCCGTCGACGGCACCCCGTCAGCGGTGGACCCCGTCTCAGTGGTGGAACCCCGTCGCCGCCCCCTTGTCCCGCGTCGCCGGCCGCTCCTGCCGCCGCAGCCCGGGCAGTTCGCGCGTCAGGTCCGCCAGGAACAGGTCCGCAAGGTCGTGGGAGAAGCCGTTGCGGCAGACCACCCGCAGCACCGACAGGTCCTCCCGGTCGGGCGGGAAGGTGTACGCCGGGACCAGCCAGCCGTGCTCGCGCATCCGCCGGGAGACGTCGAACACGTCGTACGACGTGACGTGGCCGGCGGTGGTGAACGCGAACGCGGGCAGCTGGTCGCCCCGGGTGAGCAGGCGGAAGTCGCCCAACGCCTCGATGCGGTCGGCCAGTTGGCGGGCCACGTCGCGGGTGGACTGCTGGACCGCGCGATAGCCCTCGTGGCCCAGGCGCAGGAACATGTAGTACTGCGCGACCACCTGCGCGCCGGGGCGGGAGAAGTTGAGCGCGAAGGTGGGCATGTCGCCGCCGAGGTAGTTCACCCGGAAGACCAGCTCCTCCGGCAGCGCCTCGGAGTCGCGCCACAGCGCCCAGCCGACCCCGGGGTAGACCAGGCCGTACTTGTGGCCCGAGGTGTTGATGGAGGCCACGCGCGGCAGCCGGAAGTCCCAGACCAGACCGGGGTCCAGGAAGGGGGCGATCATGCCGCCGGAGGCGCCGTCGACGTGGACCGGGACGTCGAGCCCCGTGCGTTCCTGGAGGGCGTCCAGTTCGGCGCACAGCTCGGCGATCGGCTCGTAGGAGCCGTCGAAGGTGGAGCCGAGGACGCCCACGACCCCGATGGTGTTCTCGTCGCACAGCGCGGCCGCCTCGCGCGGGCCCAGGTGGAAGCGGTCGCCCTCCATGGGGACGGTGCGCGCCTCGACCTCCCAGAAGTCGCAGAACTTCTCCCAGCACACCTGGACGTTGACGCCCATGACGAGATTGGGGCGCGCGCCCGGATACCGGTCGGCGTTCCTCTTCGACCAGCGCCGCTTGAGCGCCATGCCCGCGAGCATGCAGGCCTCGCTGGAGCCGGTGGTGGAGCAGCCGATGACGGACGCGGGGTCGGGCGCGTTCCACAGCTCGGCCAGCATGGCCACACAGCGCCGCTCCAGCTCGGCGGTGCGCGGGTACTCGTCCTTGTCGATCATGTTCTTGTCGGCGCACTCGGCCATCAGCACCCCGGCCTGCGGCTCCATCCAGGTGGTGACGAAGGTGGCGAGGTTGAGCCGCGCGTTGCCGTCGAGCATCAGCTCGTCGTGCACCAGCTGGTAGGCGGTGGCGGGCGGCAGCGGGGTGTCCGGCAGGCGGTGCGTGGGCGGCGCCTCGGTCATCCCGCTGACGGGGTTGGCCCCGCCGAAGAACGGGTTGACCGACACCTTCCGCTCGTCGCGCTTGCCGGAACCTTTGTGCAGAGCCATCGTCATGCCTCCATACGGGGGAATCAGCGGACCGGGGTGCCGTCCGCGTGGAGCTGCATCTGCGGCCGCCCGGTCACCAGCAGCCAGGCCGGCAGCGAGGCGACGCACAGCAGGGCGAGGAGGGCCGGCGAGGCCACCAGGACGGCGGCCGTGAACAGGCTCACCCAGCCCTGCCGGGTGATCGCCAGGAGCATGCCCAGCACACCGGAGGCCACGCCCAGCGAGGGCTGCACCGCCGGGACCAGCGCGTGCGCGCACAGCCCCAGCGCGGCCCCCACGAACACGGCGGGGAAGATCCGCCCGCCCCGGAAACCGGACGACGCGGCGACGACCAGCGCGGCCGCCTTCACCACCGCCAGCACGGCGTACTGCCCGGCCGTACGGCCGTCCGGGTCACGGGCCAGCTCCGCGACCTCGGCCAGCCCCTTGAACAGCGTCAGATGGCCGCCCGCCGCCGCGAGCGCGCCGAGCACCACCCCGCCCGCCGGGAGCATCAGCATCGGGTGCCGCAGCCGCCGGAAGGCCCGGTGGACGTACGGGAAGACGTACACCGCGCCGAGGCCGAGCAGCGCCGCCGCCGAGGCCACCGCCATGGCGGCGGGCACGTCGGCCCAGCCGGGGCGGCCGAAGGGCGGCAGGCCGAGGTCGAAGGTCGGCTTCGCCACCAGGGTCGTCGTCATGGCGCCGAACGCGGCGGCGGTCAGCGGCGCGAACAGGTTGTCCCAGAGCCGTCCGGGCAGCGGGCGCGCGGTCAGCGCCTCGGAGATGACCAGCGCCGCCGCCACCGGCGTGCCGAACAGCGCCCCGATCGTGCCCGCCTCGGCCAGCGTCGGCCACAGCGGGCCGGGCAGCCTCGGCAGGAAGCGGCTGCCCAGCCACATGGCGAGGCCGACGTTCACGGCGATGATCGGGTTCTCCGGGCCGAGGCTCGGACCGCCGGCCAGCATCAGCGCGGTCGCCACCACCAGGCCCGGCAGCACCACCGGGGGCAGCACGGGGGCGTCGAGACCGAGCGTGGCCGGATCGGGACCGGCGTGCCCCGGCACGAGCCAGACCACCAGCCCCACCGCGACACCCGTGCCGACCAGCATGACGAACATCCACGCCACCGAGTACCGGCCGATCCCCAGCGCGTCCGGCAGCGGCCCCCACAGCACGTGCTGGAGCCGCTCCGCCGCCGCGCTCACCCCGACGAAGACCAGGCTCGCGACCACCCCCACCAGCACGGCGGGCAGGATCAACGGGAGCAGGGCACGCGCCGGGGCCGGGAAGCTCGGGCGCGGCTGCCGCGCGGTGTCCTGGGCCACGGGCACACGATAAGCGGATCAAGCGGACACAACATCCCGAACGGAACCGGGCTTGCACCTCACGCGACGTGAGGCACGAGCGTGTTCCCCGGGCGGTGACATACGACGACGGGAGCGGGACGTGGGGTACTCGGTGGGGCAGGTCTCGGGGTTCGCCGGGGTCACGGTGCGGGCCCTGCACCACTGGGACGAGATCGGACTGCTGGTCCCCGGCGAGCGCACCCACGCCGGGCACCGGCGCTACACCGACGCGGACCTCGACCGGCTCCAGCGCATCCTCTTCTACCGGGAACTCGGCTTCCCCCTGGACGAGGTCGCCGTCCTGCTCGACGACCCCGACGCGGACCCGCGTACGCATCTGCGCCGGCAGCACGAGCTGCTCACCGCCCGGATCGAGAGGCTGCGGCAGATGGCCGCGGCCGTGGAACACGCCATGGAGGCACGCAGGATGGGCATCGACCTCACCCCGGAGGAACGGTTCGAGGTGTTCGGGGACAAGGACCCTGGGAGTTACGCGGAGGAGGCGGAACAGCGCTGGGGCTGCACCGAGGCGTACGCCGAGTCGCAGCGCCGCGCCGCCCGCTACACCAAGGACGACTGGAAGCGCATGAAGGCCGAGGTGGACGACTGGTCCGCCCGCTACGCCGCCCTCATGGCCGGGGGCGAGCCGCCCGCCGGCGAGGCCGCGCTCGCCATGGCGGAGGAGCACCGCCTCCACATCGACCGCTGGTTCTACCCCTGCCCGCCCGCCATGCACCGCTGCCTGGGCGAGATGTACGTCGCCGACGAGCGCTTCAAGGCGTTCTACGACTCGATGCGCCCGGGCCTCGCCGAGCACCTGAACGCGGCGATCGCCGCGAACGCGGAGCGGCGCGAGCGGGAGGACGCGGGAGAGGACGCGGGGGACGGCGCGGGGGAGTAGCCCGCACGCGGTCCTGCCGGTCCTGGCCCGGTGTCACTCCCGGGCCAGGACCACCGCCGTGCCGTACGCGCACACCTCGGTGCCGAGGTCGGCCGCCTCCGTGACGTCGAAGCGGAACGCCACCACCGCGTTGGCACCCCGCGCGCGTGCCTGCTCCACCAGGCGTTCCATGGCCTGGTTGCGGGTCTGCACCAGCGTCTTGGTGAGCCCCTTCAGCTCGCCGCCGATCATCGACTTCAGCCCGGCGCCGATCTGGCTGCCCAGATGCCGCGACCTGACGGTGAGGCCGAAGACCTCGCCGAGCACGCGCTCCACCCGGCGTCCGGGCACGTCGTTCGCCGTCACGACCAGTACGTCCGGCTCGGGCCCCTGGCCGCCGCCGTAGTCATCGAGTCCCATGACCCACAGCTTTGCCCCAGTCGCCCCACAGTGCATTCTGGAACCGCCGGTGGAACCTGGGCCGGTCACGACGCGTTGATAGCTTTGTGCGGCCGCACATGACGCCACAGCCGCCCTCACCCCTCAGGAGCCCGGACCGTTATGACTCTTGCACTGGGCCCGAGCTGGCTCGATCCCAACCATCTGCTGAACACCTACGGCATCTGGGGTCTGCTGCTCGTCGTCTTCGCGGAATCGGGTCTGCTGATCGGGTTCTTCCTGCCCGGTGACTCGCTGCTGTTCACCTGCGGACTGCTGATCACCTCCGGGGACCTGGACTTCCCGCTGTGGGGCGCGATCGCCCTCATCTGCGTCGCCGCGATCCTCGGCGACCAGGCGGGCTACATGTTCGGCAAGAAGGTCGGTCCGTCGCTCTTCAACCGCCCCGACTCGACCCTGTTCAAGCAGGAGAACGTCGTCAAGGCGCACGAGTTCTTCGAGAAGTACGGCCCCAAGTCCCTGGTCCTGGCCCGCTTCGTGCCCGTGGTGCGCACCTTCACGCCGATCATCGCGGGCGTCAGCGGGATGAAGTACCGCTCGTTCCTGATCTTCAACGTCATCGGCGGCATCCTGTGGGGCGCGGGCGTCACCCTGCTCGGCTCCTGGCTCGGCAACATCGCGCTCGTCAAGGACAACATCGAGGCGATGCTCATCCTGATCGTCCTCATCTCGGTCGTCCCGATCGCCATCGAGTTCCTGCGCGCCCGCTCCAAGGACAAGAAGGCCCGCGCCGAACGCGCCGGGCAGCCCGAGCAGCCCGAGCCCGTCCAGGCCGAGCGCCGGCAGCAGTCGTACCCGCAGCCCCCGGCCATGGACGACGCCACCACGCGCCTGCGCCGCATCGAGCCCGAGCCGCACGAGCAGCCCTACGAGCAGCCCCGCCACCCCGAGCAGCAGTACTGGCCGCAGGACTACGGCCGGCAGCAGCCGCAGCCGGCGTACGGCAACCAGCCGAACCAGCCCTACGGCAACGGCGGTTACCCCGACCAGGGCGGCTACGGACAGCAGGGCGGCCAGCAGCCGTACTACGGCCAGCCGCAGCAGCCGCAGCAGTACGACGGCCAGGGCTACGACGGCCAGCAGCAGTACCCCTACGGCTACGACCAGGGCGGCCACCGCGCCCCCTGACCGGGGACGCGCGGCGGGCCGGGGTCTCAGAAGCCCCTGGTCCGCTTCGCCGCCCGGCGCTTGGTCGCCGAGCCGACCCGCAGGAACAGCCGGAAGAGCTCCGAACCCAGGTTGACGCCGATCGCGATGGCCATGGCGAGCGAGACCGCCTTGGCCAGCGACACCAGTCCCTTGTCGATCTCGTTCTGCGCGATGGACAGCAGCCCGAAATAGGTCGCCGAACCGGGCAGCAGCGGACCGATCGCCGCCGTCGTGAACGGCAGCGCGGACGCGAACTGATAGCGCGACATCAGCTGTCCGAACAGCCCCACCAGACCCGCCGCCACGGCCGTCGAGGCCACCGGCGAGAAACCCCCGGTGATGTGCATCGCGCCGTACACCGACCAGGCCACACCGCCGTTGAGCGTCACCCACAGGACCGTCGCGCGCTCCTGCTGGAGGAGGATCGCGAAGGTGAACGACAGCACCATGGAGGCCGCGATCTGCAGCAGCGGCCGCTGCGAGATGTGCAGCGCGGTGTCCGGGTTGAGCCGGCCGCCGATCTGCACGCCGAAGTACAGGACCGTCAGCACGCCGATGACGATGCCGACGAAGAAGTACATGACTTCGAGCAGCCGCGCGGACGCTGTGATGTAGAAGCCCGTCAGGCCGTCCTGGACGCCCGCCACCAGCGCCCGTCCGGGCAGCAGCGCGAAGAGTCCACCGGTGACCACCGCCGACGCCTTCAGGTCCACGTGCGCCAGCGCGAACGCCACACCGATCGCGGCGGGCGGCATCGCGGCCACCGTGAACTGGTAGAACTCCGGCAGCCCGCGCCCCGCGCACAGCCACGCCAGCCGGTCGCCGAGCATCGCGCCGACCGCCGCCGCGACGAACACGATGACGTCACCGCCGACCAGGACCGAGGCCGCGCCCGCGAGCAGACCGCTGGCCAGGGTCAGCGCCCAGCCGGGGTAGGGGTGCCGGTTGCGCCGTATCTCCGCGAGCCGGCCGTACGCCTCCTCCAGGGAGACGTGCGCCTCGGCGTCCGTCAGGTCGTCCACCAGGCGGAAGACGGCCGCCAGCCGGGTGTAGTCGGTGCCGCGCCTGCGGACCGTGCGCGAGGCGGTCACCGGGTCCTCGACCAGGGACGGCTGGTAGGAGATCGACAGCAGCGTGAAGGTGACGGTCGGCTCGCAGCGGTCCAGGCCGTAGGAGCGGCACACCGCGAACATCGCGGCCTCCACGTCCTCCGCGCCCTCGCCGCCCGCGAGCAGCAACTCGCCGATACGCAGGGTCAGGTCGAGCACGCGCGGGACGGCCGGGCCGTCCTCCTCGGCGCGCGCCATCGGCTCAAGGGCGGGGCGGTCGGCCACCGGCATGCGCAGCATGGTGCGCATCCGGTCCTGCCACGGGGCGTCCGTGATCAGCGTGAGCATCGGGACGCCGGTCGCCGGGGTGAAGGCCGGCGGGGCGTGCTTCGCGCTGTAGGTGTGCGGGGTGTTGAACGCCGAGCCCTCCGGCTCGGGGGCGGGCGGCTGCGGGGTCTCCAGGCCCTTCGGCAGGGAGAACTCCGAGGTCGTCTCGGACTCGCTGCCGCGCTCCAGGTCGAGCCCCTCCGGAATGGCGAACTCGGACGTGATCTCCGGGTCGTACCGCGCCTCGTCCGACCGGGGCTTGCGGTCCTCCGCCTCCGACACCTCACACCGCTTCCTGAACGACGCATTCCGTTAGCTTCAGTATGCGCATGATCACGCGAGCGGGCCGCGTCGCCCCCTGCCGGGGTGACGCGGCCCGCTCGTGGGAAAACCGGCCAGGTCAGTGGCCGCCGGTCTCCTTGAATCGCTTGTACGACCGCTCGATCTCCGCCTCGGCGTCCGTACGGCCCACCCAGTTGGCACCCTCGACCGACTTGCCGGGCTCCAGGTCCTTGTAGACCTCGAAGAAGTGCTGGATCTCCAGGCGGTCGAACTCCGACACGTGGTGGATGTCGCGCAGGTGCTCCACACGCGGGTCGGTCGCCGGGACGCACAGCAGCTTGTCGTCGCCGCCGGCCTCGTCCGTCATACGGAACATGCCGATCGCGCGGCACTTGATGAGGCAGCCCGGGAAGGTCGGCTCGTCAAGAATGACCAGCGCGTCCAGCGGGTCGCCGTCCTCGCCGAGAGTGTTCTCGACGAAGCCGTAGTCGGTCGGGTAGGCGGTCGAGGTGAAGAGGCGACGGTCCAGGCGGATACGACCGGTCTCGTGGTCCACCTCGTACTTGTTCCGCGAACCCTTCGGGATCTCGATCGTGACGTCGAACTCCACCGGTGGCTCCTCCATGATCAGGACATAGTTCTGGTGATTAAGTGTCCCTCACGCAGGAGTGTGATCGCGAAAGGGGCTGGTGGTCGTGCCGGAGCTGAGACCTTGGCGAGCCGTAGGACCGCAGGTGGCACGGCTCGCGAACACCCTGCGGCCCCCTCTGGCGCGCGCGACGGCGGCCGCACGACCGCGGATCGCGCGGTTGACGGACGCCGTACGGACCGCGGCACCCCGCCCGGCCCGGACGCCCAACGCCCGGACCCTGCGGTACACCGCGGGCGCCGCCACCGCGGGAATCGCGCTGGCCGCCGCAGCGGTGGCCCTCGCCGGTCCCTGGGACGCCACCGGTCAGCGTACGGCCGAGCGGGACCGGGCCGTCGCCCTGGAGCGTCCGGGTGGCGCAGATCACGGTGGTACGGACGTCTCGGCGGGCGCCGCCGGGACCGCGCCGAGCGCTCCGCCCGTCCTCACCGCACTGGGCGGCGCCGCCGCGGGCGCGCACACCGGCAAGGCCCCGGGGAAGGCTCCCGGGCAGGACCCCGCCAAGGGCGGCAAGCCGCTCGCGGAGGTCCTGGACCCCCTCCTGGACGCCTCCGCGCTCTCCGCCGGGCACGCGGGGGCCGTCGTCGACATGAGCACCGGGAAGCGGCTCTACGGCGCCGACGGCGACAAGGCGCTCACGCCCGCCTCCACCACGAAGATCGCCACCGCCGTGGCCGCGCTGTCCGCCCTCGGCCCCGACCACCGCCTCACCACCCGCACCGCGCT
The DNA here is from genome assembly GCF_040703155.1 of Streptomyces sp. NPDC005435. NCBI lineage: Bacteria > Bacillati > Actinomycetota > Actinomycetes > Kitasatosporales > Streptomycetaceae > Streptomyces > Streptomyces sp. NPDC005435. Next base: position 66,357 of record NZ_JBEXEQ010000001.1, on the reverse strand, counting down.
CGAACCCGACACCCGGGAACTGGTCCTGGTCGGCGGCGGCGACCCCACCCTCACCGCGCACAAGGCGCCCGGCCAGTGGGCGAGCCTGCGCACCCTGGCCCGCGACACCGCCGCCGCCCTCCAGAAGCGCGGCATCCACAAGATCACGCTCTCCTACGACACGACGCTCTTCTCCGGCCCCGTCCTGCACCCCATCGGCGTCAACGACAACCTCGCCCCCGTCACCGCCCTCGCCGCCGACGAGGGGCGCACCGACGGCTCCGACCACGGTCCCGTGACCCGGGTGGCCGACCCGGCGGCCGAGGCGGCCCGCGCCTTCGCCGGGTTCCTGAAGGACGCCGGGATCACCGCGACGGCTCCGGGTCCCTCCAAGGCCACGGGGCGTGCGAAGACCCTCGCCGCCGTCTCCTCGCCGCCGCTGTCCGACCTGGTCGAGCGGATGCTGACCAACAGCGACAACGACATCGCCGAGGCCCTGGCCCGCCAGACCGCCCTCGCCTCCGGGCGCCCGGGCAGCTTCGAGGGCGGCGCGCAGGCCATCGCCGCCCGGCTCACCAAGCTCGGGCTGCCCATGAAGGGCGCCGCCTTCCACGACGGCAGCGGCCTCAACCGCGACGACCGCCTCACGGCCGACCTCCTGACCTCGCTCCTGGCCAAGGCCGCCGACCCGGCCCGCCCCGGCCTGCGCCCGGTCCTCACCGGCCTGCCCGTCGGCGGCTTCACCGGCACCCTGGCCGAGCGCTACACCGACGGCGCCGCAGGCGTCGTCCGCGCCAAGACCGGCACGCTGACCGGCGTCAACACCCTCGCCGGCACCGTCGTCGACACCGACGGCCGCCTCCTCGCCTTCGCCTTCCTCGCCTCCGACACCACCGACCCCGACGCGGCCCAGAAAGCCCTGGACCACACGGCCTCGGCCCTGTCGGAGTGCGGCTGCGAGTAGCGCTCCGCGCGGGCGGGGGCGACCTGGTCCGGAGCCCCTGACGGCAGCGGTCCGCCTGCGGCCCGGGCGGACTTGCCGAGGCGCGGGGCGCGCGACGGCGGCTCCGGGCGGCCGGGGTGCTCCGGCCCCGGGTGCCCGACGGCTGCGCCCCGGCGGCTCACGCCGGGCGGGGCGGCCCGGGCCCGGGTGTCTCAGGGCGGCGGCTGTGGGGGACTGCGGCGCGCGGCGCCGGTCCGGCGCGGGCGGGGCCCGCGGACCGGAGTGGACGGGCGCGCTCCGAACAGGGTCCCCCAGGGGACCCGGCAGTCGCCCGCCACCCGGGCCTGTCGCCTGGCGGTGTGCCTCCGGTCCCGGGGCCACCCCGCCGGAAGCGCCCGTCCCCGTGGGACATCCGCCGCCCGTACCGGGCCGCCGGGGGCCGGGTCGTACCGGCTGTCATGTCCCGCCCACCGCGCGCCCCCGGTGCCCCACGGCACGCGCCCCGCGCACCTGTCCCGGTACCCCCGCGCACCCCACGCGGAGCCTCCGTACAGCCTGCCCGGAGGGGCGCCGCTCACGTACCGTTGACGCATGACGAGCTTCGGTGGGACCGCATCTTCCGGGATGGTCGACTGGAACCTCGCGGTGGCGACCGCGACTCGGCTCGTGCGGCCCGGGCCGGAGGTGAGCCGGGACGAGGCGCGGGCCGTCGTCGCGGAGTTGCGGCGGCACGCCAAGGCCTCGGAGGCGCACGTCCGGGGCTTCACTCGTCTGGGGACCGAGGACGTGCACGACACCCCGGTGCTCGTGGTCGACCGGCCCGGCTGGGTGCGGGCCAACGTCGCCGGGTTCCGGGAGATCCTGCGGCCCCTGCTGGAGAAGATGCAGGAGCGGCGCGGCAACGGCCCGGGCACCGCCGTCCTCGGCGCCGTCGGCGGCAAGGTGACCGGTGTCGAGCTGGGGATGCTGCTGTCGTTCCTGTCCTCGCGCGTCCTCGGGCAGTACGAGACCTTCGCCCCCGCCACCGCCGACCTCCCCGCGGCGGGCGCCCCCGGCGGCGGCCGGCTGCTGCTCGTCGCGCCGAACATCGTCCACGTGGAGCGCGAACTCGACGTGGAACCCCACGACTTCAGGCTGTGGGTGTGTCTGCACGAGGAGACCCACCGCACCCAGTTCACGGCGGTGCCCTGGCTCCGCGACCACCTGGAGGGCGAGATCCAGTCCTTCCTCGCGGAGACCGACGTCGACCCGGTGACCTTCCTCGAACGCGTCCGCGACGCCGCCCAGTCCCTCGCCGGCGGCCGCCCCGAGGGCGAGGAGGACGACGGCGGCCGCTCCCTGGTGGACCTCGTACAGACCCCCTCCCAGCGCGAGATCCTCGCCCGCCTCACCGCCGTGATGTCCCTCCTGGAGGGCCACGCCGACTTCGTCATGGACGGCGTCGGCCCCGAGGCGGTGCCCTCCGTCGCCGAGATCCGCGAGAAGTTCCAGCAGCGCCGCGCCAAGAGCGCCTCCCGCCTCGACCTCGCCCTGCGCAAACTCCTCGGCCTGGACGCCAAGCTGCGCCAGTACCGCGACGGTGAACGCTTCGTACGCGCCGTCGTCGGCGAGGTCGGCATGGACGGCTTCAACCGCGTCTGGACCTCCCCCAACACGCTGCCCACGAAGGCCGAGATCGCCCAGCCCGCCGACTGGGTCGCCCGCGTGCACGGCAGGACCGACTAGCCCGGTACGCGCCGGACACGCACACCACCGTGAACTCCCTCGAACGGACGGCGGGAAGACGGCACGCGGACGCCGTTCCTATCACCCGTCCGAGGGACCGTCAGCCATGCGTAGGCGTGCGATGCTCGGGGAAGGGCCCGCTTCTGTCACCATCGACGCACTCTGAGTGACCGAACCCGGGCTCACTCCCGAAACTCCATGAAGGGAACCGGACATGGGGCCCCACCCCGCGGTCGCGGCGATACGCCTGGCGGTCCGCCGCGTACTTCACGACGTCATCACCGAACACAGCCGCCGACCCGAGGCGGCCGCCGCCCTCGCACCGGCCGGCCGGACCGCCCGCGACCAGGGGCCGCCCGCCGACCCGGTCGCCCCCCTCGTGCTCGTCGCCTGCTCCGGCGGCGCCGACTCCATGGCCCTCGCCTCCGCCCTCGCCTTCGAGGCCCCCCGCCTCGGCGTGCGCGCGGGCGGCGTCACCGTGGACCACGGACTCCAGGAGGGCTCCGCCCTGCGCGCCGAGGAGGTCGCCCTCCGGCTGCGCGAGCTGGGCCTCGCCCCCGTCGAGTCCGTCGCCGTCAGCGTCGGCCGCGAGGGCGGCCCCGAGGCCGCCGCCCGCGACGCCCGGTACGCCGCGCTGGACGCCGCCGCCGAACGCCACGGCGCCGCCGCCGTCCTGCTCGGCCACACCCGCGACGACCAGGCCGAGACCGTCCTGCTGGGCCTCGCCCGCGGCTCCGGCATCCGCTCCCTGTCCGGGATGGCCGCGGTCTCGGGGGCCGGCGGCCGTTACCGGCGCCCCTTCCTCCAGCTCGACCGGCAGACCGCCCGCAAGGCCTGCCTGGTCCAGTCGCTGCCGGTCTGGGACGACCCGCACAACACCGACCCGGCCTACACCCGCTCCCGGCTGCGCCACGAGGGCCTGCCCGCGCTGGAGAAGGCGCTCGGCAAGGGCGTCGTGGAAGCCCTCGCGCGTACGGCCCAGCTCTCCCGCGACGACGCCGACGCCCTCGACGCCTGGGCCGGCCAGGCCGAGTCCTCCGTACGGGACGATTCGGGCCTGCTGGAGTGCGCCAAGCTCTACGCGCTGCCCCCCGCCGTGCGCCGCCGGGTGCTGCGCCGGGCGGCCATCGAGGCGGGCGCTCCGGCCGGTTCGCTCTTCGCCCGGCACATCGAGGAAGTCGACCGTCTGATCACCGGCTGGCGGGGTCAGGGGGCCATCAACCTGCCCGGCAAGGTCGTCGCCCAGCGTCAGGGTGGCAGACTGGTGATTCGGCAAGGCTAAAGTTCCGGCCCCGGGAGCGACCCTCCCAGGCGGGCCGGGGCCGCCGGCCGCCACAGTGCGGCCGTAAGTGCGGGACGACCGAAAGTGATGCGGGTGGACGCGAAAGACATGGGTGCGGACCTCAAGTCGGTGCTCATCACCAAGGAAGAGATCGACGCGAAGCTGGCGGAGCTGGCCGCGAAGATCGACGCGGAGTACGCGGGCAAGGACCTGCTCATCGTCGGCGTCCTCAAGGGCGCGGTGATGGTCATGGCGGACCTCGCGCGGGCGCTGTCCACCCCCGTCACCATGGACTGGATGGCCGTGTCCTCCTACGGCGCGGGCACCCAGTCCTCCGGTGTGGTCCGCATCCTCAAGGACCTCGACACCGACATCAAGGGCCGTCACGTCCTGATCGTCGAGGACATCATCGACTCCGGGCTGACCCTGTCCTGGCTGATCTCGAACCTCGGCTCGCGCGAGCCGGCCTCCCTCAAGGTGTGCACGCTGCTGCGCAAGCCCGAGGCGGCCAAGGTCGCGATCGACGTGGAGTGGGTCGGCTTCGACATCCCCAACGAGTTCGTGGTGGGCTACGGCCTCGACTACGCCGAGAAGTACCGCAACCTGCCGTTCGTGGGTACGCTCGCGCCCCACGTCTACGGCGGCTGATCCGGGCGGATCAGCCCGTCCGGAGATCGGGAACCCCGGCGCCGTCCGCGCCGTTGGAGCAAGGAGAGGCGGACCACAGTCCGTCCGGGCCGCTCCGTGCGGCTGCGGGCGTGCATGCTGGGGTACCGTCAGAAGAACTGTCTTATCAAACTCACTATGGCAGGAGGGACGGGGCGGCACCGCTCCGTATGGATGGACGTGAAGCGATACTTCCGTGGGCCGGTCATGTGGATCGTGCTGGCCGTCCTTGCCGTGGTCGTGTTGATGACGGTCGTCGGCTCGTCCGGCGGCTACAAGACGGTGGACACAGGCCAGGTCGTCGCCGCGATCAACGACAACAAGGTCCAGTCGGCCAAGGTCACCACCGGTGACGAGCAGACCATCAAGGCCAATCTCAAGCCCGGCGTCAAGATCGAGGGCAGCTCGAAGATCCAGGCGAGCTACATCGGCGACCAGGGCGTGGCCATCGCCCAGACGCTGCAGAACAAGTACCAGGACAAGCAGATCGCGGACGGTTACACCGTCTCGCCCTCGAAGCAGAACCCGTTCGTCGGCGTCCTGCTCTCGCTGCTGCCCTTCGTCCTGATCGTCGTCGTGTTCCTGTTCCTGATGAATCAGATGCAGGGCGGCGGCTCCCGGGTCATGAACTTCGGCAAGTCCAAGGCGAAGCTCATCACCAAGGACACGCCGAAGACGACCTTCTCCGACGTCGCGGGCTGCGACGAGGCCGTCGAGGAGCTCCAGGAGATCAAGGAGTTCCTCCAGGAGCCGGCCAAGTTCCAGGCCGTCGGCGCCAAGATCCCCAAGGGCGTGCTGCTGTACGGCCGTCCCGGTACCGGCAAGACGCTCCTCGCGCGCGCCGTCGCCGGTGAGGCCGGGGTGCCGTTCTACTCGATCTCCGGTTCCGATTTCGTCGAGATGTTCGTCGGTGTCGGTGCCTCCCGGGTGCGCGACCTCTTCGAGCAGGCCAAGGCGAACGCCCCGGCGATCGTCTTCGTCGACGAGATCGACGCCGTCGGCCGTCACCGCGGCGCCGGCCTCGGCGGTGGTCACGACGAGCGCGAGCAGACGCTGAACCAGCTCCTGGTCGAGATGGACGGCTTCGACGTGAAGGGCGGCGTCATCCTGATCGCCGCCACGAACCGGCCCGACATCCTGGACCCGGCGCTGCTGCGTCCCGGCCGTTTCGACCGGCAGATCGCGGTCGACCCGCCGGACCTCCAGGGCCGCCTGGAGATCCTCAAGGTGCACCAGAAGGGCAAGCCGGTCGCGCCCGACGTCGACCTGGCCGCCGTCGCCCGCCGTACCCCCGGTATGACCGGCGCCGACCTGGCCAACGTGCTCAACGAGGCCGCGCTGCTCACCGCGCGCAGCGACCAGAAGCTGATCGACAACAAGGCGCTGGACGAGGCGATCGACCGTGTGGTCGCGGGCCCGCAGAAGCGGACCCGGATCATGTCGGACAAGGAAAAGAAGATCACCGCGTACCACGAGGGCGGTCACGCCCTGGTCGCGGCGGCCTCGCCGAACTCCGACCCCGTCCACAAGATCACGATCCTGTCCCGGGGCCGCGCCCTGGGCTACACGATGGTGCTCCCGGACGAGGACAAGTACTCGACCACGCGCAACGAGATGCTCGACCAGCTCGCCTACATGCTGGGCGGCCGGGCGGCGGAGGAGCTGGTCTTCCACGACCCGACCACCGGCGCCGCGAACGACATCGAGAAGGCCACCAACGTGGCCCGCGCGATGGTCACGCAGTACGGCATGACCGAGCGGCTCGGCGCCATCAAGTTCGGCGGCGACAACAGCGAGCCGTTCCTGGGCCGTGAGATGGCTCACCAGCGCGACTACTCGGAAGAGGTCGCCGCGCTGGTGGACGAAGAGGTCAAGAAGCTCATCGAGACCGCGCACAACGAGGCGTGGGAGATCCTGGTCGAGAACCGCGACGTTCTCGACAACCTGGTCCTGGCCCTCCTGGAGAAGGAGACCCTGGGCAAGGAGGAGATTGCCGAGATCTTCGCGACGATCCACAAGCGCCCGCCGCGGCCCGCGTGGACCGGTTCCTCCCGCCGTACGCCCTCCACCCGCCCGCCGGTGCTCTCCCCCAAGGAGCTGGCACTGACCAACGGTGCGAACGGCTCCACGGCCGCCATCAGCACGATCAAGTCCACGGCCGCCGAGCCGTCCCCGGTCACGGAGCAGTCCCCCGAGGACCGCACCGACAGCTGACCGTTCGGCCACCTGGCCGGAATGTATGCCGCGCCCCCCGGGTTCTAGCCTGGGGGGCGCGGCATTTCGCCATGTCCGCGCGGGCGAGACGTACAGGAACGAGGCAACAGATGACCGACCCCGTGACGCTGGCCGGAGACGGCACGATCGGCGAGTTCGACGAGAAGCGCGCCGAGAACGCGGTCCGCGAGCTGCTGACGGCGATCGGTGAGGACCCCGACCGCGAGGGGCTGCGGGAGACTCCGGGGCGGGTGGCGCGGGCGTACCGGGAGATCTTCGCGGGGCTGTGGCAGAAGCCCGAGGACGTGCTGACGACGACGTTCGACCTGGGGCACGACGAGATGGTCCTGGTGAAGGACATCGAGGTCTACTCCACGTGTGAGCACCATCTGGTGCCGTTCCGGGGCGTGGCCCACGTCGGCTACATCCCGTCGGTCTCCGGGAAGATCACCGGTCTGTCGAAGCTGGCCCGGCTGGTGGACGTCTACGCCCGCAGGCCCCAGGTGCAGGAACGACTCACCACGCAGATCGCGGACTCCCTGATGGAGATACTCGAACCCCGGGGCGTCATCGTGGTCGTGGAGTGCGAGCACATGTGCATGTCGATGCGCGGCATCCGCAAGCCGGGTGCGAAGACCATCACCTCGGCGGTGCGCGGCCAGCTGCGGGACGCGGCGACCCGCAACGAGGCGATGAGCCTCATCATGGCGCGCTGAGCCGTCCGGAGACGCTGAGCCCGGCCGGAGCCGCGGGGCCGGCCGGACCCCGCGGAGCCCGCCCGGCCCGGTGTGCCGTCAGGCCACCGGGTGCGGGCGGCCGTTGTGCTCGTCGTCGTCCTCCGGGAGGCGGCAGACGCGCTCCAGGAAGAGGGCGGCCGCTATGACGGCGATGCCCGCGAGGACCGAGAAGCCGGCGTAGATCGCCTGGTCGCGGCGGGGCGGGAGGTCGAGGAGTTCCAGCAGGAAGACGCCCGTGCCGCCGTAGATGCCGCAGACGAGGGCGGCCACCAGGGCGCTGGCGTGGCCGAAGACCACCGCGCGGGCGGCCATCATCGGGTCGACGCCCTTGGCGCCCGGGCGGCGCTCACGCTGGGCCTTGAACCGGCCGCGCAGCGAGAGCGCCGTGGCGAAGAGCACCACGGCGATCAGCGCGAGGACGATGGGGGCGGCGAGCGGCACGCCGGGCAGCGTCCCGAGCGAGTTCCACAGGCGGGCGCCCGCCCAGGACAGGACGCCGGCCACGACGAACACGCCGGCCAGCACCCTGATGCGCAGCTGTTTCACGGTGTCCCTTCAGCTCCCCCCGGGCCCGTGCCGGGCCATGGTCGTCCTGACCTTAACGACTACTCGGGCAGTCGGAGTTCCAGATCCGCGCGCGGGGCGACGCCCTCGCGGGTCACGGCCGACAGCAGCTCGGCCACCGCGCCCCGGCCGGGCAGCTCGGCCGCCGGGTCCACGTCGTGCCACGGGGCGAGGACGAAGGCCCGCTCGTGGGCGCGCGGGTGGGGGAGCGTCAGCTCGGGGTCGTCGGAGGTGACACCGGCGTAGGAGACGATGTCCACGTCCAGGGTGCGCGGGCCCCAGCGCTCGTCGCGGACCCGGTGGAAGGCCTCCTCCACCGCGTGGGCCCGCTCCAGCAGGGAGGACGGGGGCAGCGTGGTCTTCAGCAGGACGACCGCGTTGAAGTACGCGGGCTGGCTGCCGGGTTCGACGCCCCACGGCTCCGTCTCGTACACCGGGGAGACGGCCTTCACCCGGACGCCCGGGGTGTCCTCGAAGGCGTCCACGGCGGCCTGGAGGGTCTCCAGGCGGTTGCCCAGGTTCGCGCCGAGGGAGAGCACGGCCCACTGGGGGTTGTGCAGGGTCGAGTCGGCCTCGTCGACCTTCTGGACGACGGACGCGGGGACCGGCTGGACGGTCGGGTCGCTCTGACCCTTGGCGAAAGGTCGGGTCATGCTCGGCTCCGGAGGATGGTGACGGTCACGTCGTCGAAGGGCACGGTGATCGGCGCGTCCGGCTTGTGGACGCACACCTCGACCTCCCGCACCGCGTCGTGCTTCAGACAGGTCTGGGCGATCCGCTCGGCCAGGGTCTCGATGAGGTTCACCGGCTCGCCCTCGACGACGGCCACGACCTCCTCGGCCACGAGTCCGTAGTGCACGGTCTTCGCCAGGTCGTCGTCGGCCGCGGCCGGCCGGGTGTCCAGGCCGAGGACGAGGTCCACGATGAAGGTCTGGCCCTCTTCGCGCTCCCTGGGGAACACGCCGTGGTGCCCGCGGGCCTTCAGGCCGCGCAGCGCGACACGATCCACGCGAATCACTCCTGCAATCGTCGGGAACGGCCGGTCGGTGCCGCGAGCGGGCGGCGCACCGGCCTTGCACGAATCTACCTGCGGGCACCGACAGGGCCGGGCCACGGGGTGCCGGCCGGGGCCCAGCCAAGATCGTTCACAGAGAGGGAACCCGGTGAATTCCGGCCGCGCCGCCGACTGGTGTGCGCACCTACCCGGGCGGGGGTGATTCCAACCACTCCCGCGCGGGGTTCAGGCCAGGGTGCCGTCGTCGTCCGGGTGGGAGCCGTTGCCCTCGTCCTCGTCGTCGTCGGCGGTGGCCAGCACCGGGGAGGCGTGGTGCGACCAGAGCTTCCAGCCCGCCGGGGTGCGCCGGAAGGCGTTGGTCGCGACGACCAGCTGGCCGACCAGCGGCCCCAGCTCCTCGCCCTCCTCCGGCGCGGGACCCCCGCTGAGGATGTTCTCGGTGCAGGTGACCAGGGCCGTGTCGCCGGTGACGGAGACGTGCACGTCGGTCAGGAAGAACTGGATGTAGTCGGTGTTCGCCATGATCAGCGCGTACGACCTGAGGACCTCGCCGCGCCCGGTCAGCACCGGCCAGCCGGGGTGCACACAGGAGATCACGCCCGCGTCGGCGGGGTCGTGGTACTCCTCGTCCACGCCCAGGTCGGCCGGGGTGAGCCAGAGACCGGCCAGCTCCTCGAAGTCGCCGCGCTCCAGCGCCTCGTAGAAGGCGGTGTTGGCGGCCCCCACCTGCTCGACGTCCAGATGCGGCGCGCTCACCGCGCTCCTTCCGACGGCGTACCGGCCGACGTGCCGGCTGCGGGGCCCTGTTCCCGGGCCGCCTCGACCGCGCGGGCCACGCGGACCGCGTCGGCCGTGGCGCGCACCTCGTGCACCCGTACGGCCCAGGCGCCCGCCTGCGCGGCCAGCGCGGAGACGGCGGCGGTGGCCGCGTCGCGCTCGCGCGCGGGCGGGGTGACGCCGTCCGGTCCGGCCAGGACATGGCCGAGGAAGCGCTTGCGGGAGGCGGCGACGAGCAGCGGGTGGCCGAGCGCGCGCAGCCGGTCCAGGTGCGCGAGGAGGGCGAGGTCGTCGGCCGCGTCCTTGGAGAAGCCGAGGCCCGGGTCGACCACGATCCGGTCCGGGGCGACCCCGGCCGCGAGGACGGCGTCCACCCGCGCGCGCAGCTCGTCGGTGACCTCGGTGACGACGTCGGCGTAGTGCCCCCGGACGTTGCCGCCCGCCAGCAGGCCGCGCCAGTGCATCACCACGAAGGGGGCCCCGGCGGCGGCCACCACCGGGAGCATCGCGGGGTCGGCGAGGCCGCCGCTGACGTCGTTGACGAGCGCGGCGCCCGCCGCGAGGGACTGCTCGGCGACCGAGGCGCGCATGGTGTCCACGGAGACGACCACGCCCTCGGCGGCCAGGCCCCGCACCACGGGGATGACCCGGCGCAGCTCCTCGGCCTCGTCCACCCGGGTGGCGCCGGGGCGGGTGGACTCGCCGCCCACGTCGACCAGGTCGGCGCCCTCGGCCACCAGGTCGAGGCCGTGCTTGACGGCGTTGGTCGTGTCGAACCAGCGGCCGCCGTCGGAGAAGGAGTCGGGGGTCACGTTGACGACCCCCATGACCGCGCACCGGTCCCATTCCGGCAGGCCCGTCACCCGGCCGCGTCCGCTGTGGTTGTTCATACGTTCAGCGTAGGCCCCGCAGACGGCCCGGCTCGCGCGACGGCCCGGACCGGGCGGCCCGGTGAAAAAGGGGCCGGGTGCCGGTCCGGGCCGTCGCGGGGGCTCGGAAGGGGCGCGCGGTGCCGGTCAGGCGGCGCGTACGTCGTGTTCGACGGCGGCGTGCCCGCAGGGGCGCGGGGTGGTCGCCCGGCGCCCGCGCAGGAAGCGCGGCAGGGGCAGCGCGAGGTTGACGAAGCCCTCCGCCTGCATGGCGGCGAAGCCGATGCGGGGCAGGTCGGCGGAGGCGCGGTAGACCAGGAAGCGGGGCTCCCAGCGCGGCTGGAACTTGGCGTTGAACTTGTACAGCGACTCGATCTGGAACCAGCGCGAGAGGAACACGAGCAGCCCGCGCCAGGCGCGCAGCACCGGGCCCGCGCCGATCTTCTCGCCGCGCGCGAGGGCGGAGCGGAACATCGCGAAGTTCAGCGAGACCCGGGTGATGCCGAAGCGGGGCGCGGCCTGGAGGGCGGCGACGATGAGGAGTTCGTTCATGCCGGGGTCGGCGGAGCGGTCGCGGCGCATCAGGTCGAGCGAGGCGCCGTCCTGTCCCCAGGGCACGAAGTGCAGGATCGCCTTCAGGTCGCCGTAGGGGCCCGGCACCTCGTCCTGCTTGTGGGCGGTGGCGATCAGGCAGTCGCCGTCGGACGGGTCGCCGATGCGGCCGAGCGCCATGGAGAAGCCGCGCTCGGTGTCGGTGCCGCGCCAGTCCTCGGCCGCGCGGCGAATGCGTTCCAGCTCGGCGTCCCCGAGGTCACGCACCCGCCGTACCCGGGTCTCGTAGCCGGCCCGCTCGATGCGCTTGACCATCTGGCGCACATTGCGCATCGCGCGTCCGGCGAGCGAGAAATCCGCCACGTCGACCACCGCCTCGTCGCCCAGCTCCAGGGCGTCGAGACCGGTCTCGCGGGTCCACACCTCGCCGCCCGTCTCCGAGCAGCCCATGACGGCCGGGGCCCAGGAGTGGGCCTTGGCGACGTCCATGAAGCGCTCGATGGCACCGGGCCACGCCTCCACGTCGCCGATCGGGTCGCCGCTGGCCAGCATCACGCCGGAGACGACGCGGTAGGTGACGGCGGCCTTGCCGCTCGGGGAGAAGACGACGGCCTTGTCGCGGCGCAGGGCGAAGTGGCCGAGGGAGTCGCGGCGGCCGTGCCGCTCCAGCAGGGCGCGCAGCCGGCTCTCGTCCTCCTCGGTGAGGCGGGCGGCCGGGTGCTCGGGGCGGAAGGCGAGATAGCTGGTGGTGACGGCGGTCAGCCAGCCGAGCGCGCCGAGTGAGAAGGCGACCGTCCAGGAGGTGCTGCCCCGGTAGTCCACCGGGCCCTCGAAGCCGAAGAGGCCGTAGACGACGTGCGTCAGCCGGTCGGCCAGGCTCGGGTCGCCGATCGTGCGGTCCGGGTGGACGCTGACGATGACGAGGCCGAGGGCCAGGGAACCGGCGCTCATGAGGACGAAGTTGGCCAGTGCCCACCAGCGGCTGCGCGGGTCGGGCAGCGCGGCGAACTCACGGCGGTAGCAGAGCAGGACCGTGAACAGCACCAGCGAGATGAACATGCCGATGAGCGAGTGCCGGTACAGGAACTGGGCGACCGCGCCCGCCGGAAGCAGCGCGACGGCGGCCCGCCAGGCCCGCCGCTTGTGCCGTTTGAGCCCGTGGCCGAGCAGCAGCAGGAGCACGCCCGCGCTGAGTGAGAGCGCCGCCGCGAACGGCCCGAAGGAGCCGGGCAGCACTTCCGCGAGGGCGTGCATACGGCTGTGACGGAAGCGTGGGAACACCCCCGCGGCGATGTCCAGAACGCCCACGAGGGCGCACGCCCGGCCCGTCAGGACGGGAACGGCCTCCGGGCGCGGGCCGCGCGGAAGGCGCCGCGCCCGGCTCGGTCGGCCCGGAACCTGGCCTGACTTTTCCCCATCTATCCTGACAGACATCGCATCCCGTAGTTCTGCGAGAGACCTTGAAACCCGGTGCCGATCGGGGCATCCGGTCGCATTGCGCCTTCTAGGACGGTGTGCCGGACTCAGAGGTTCACTCCTCTTCGGAAAGCCGGGTCAAAGGTCAGGGAAAGCCCCGGGCAAGACCGCGCGACGACGCGTGGCGGCCGGGGGCGGAATACGCGGACAGGAATTCACCCCATGGGTCTCACGAGCAACAAACTGCTGCTGCTGGCGGTCGTGTTCGCCATCGCGCTCTTCTGCGCGACGCTGTGGCTGTGGCCCCGGCTGGCCAGATCGCACTGGCGGGCCCTCGCCGGCCGCGCCGGGCTGCTGCTCGTCACACAGTTCGCGCTCATCTGCTGCCTGGGGCTCGCCGCCAACCAGGCGTTCGGCTTCTACGCGGGCTGGGCGGACCTGTTCGGCAAGGAGACCGACCAGGGCATCGTCATCGACCAGTCCGCCAACAGCGGTACGGGCGGCCCGCTCCAGGTCGTCTCCACCGCGCGCGTGAAGGGCGGTTCGGGCTCGGACGCCGACCCCCGGACCGCGGGCCAGCTCCAGAAGGTGGACATCGTCGGGCGCACCTCGCGCCTGGCCACCCCCGCGTACGTCTATCTGCCGCCCGAGTACTTCCAGCCGCAGTACCGCACCCGCACCTTCCCCGCCGCCGTCGTGCTGACCGGCTACCCCGGTACGGCCGAGGCGCTGATCTCCAAGCTGCACTATCCGCGCACCGCGCGGGAACTGGCGAAGAACGGCCGGATGCAGCCGATGATCCTGGTGATGCTGCGGCCGACCCTCGCGCCGCCGCGCGACACCGAGTGCGTGGACGTGCCGCGCGGCCCGCAGACCGAGACCTTCTTCGCCAAGGACCTGCCCGAGGCCCTGCTCGCGCACTACCGCGTGGGCAAGCGCCCCGGCAGCTGGGGCATCGTCGGGGACTCCACCGGGGGCTACTGCGCGCTGAAGCTGGCGATGCGCCACCCGGGCACCTACGCGGCCGCCGCCGGGCTCTCCGCGTACTACTCCGCGCCGCTCGACCCGACCACGGGCGATCTCTTCCAGGGCGACCAGAACCTGCGCGATCACGCCGACCTGCACTGGCTGCTGCGGCACGAACCGGCGCCCGACACCTCGCTGCTCGTCACGAGCAGCCGGGTGGGCGAGCACAACTACAAGGACACCCTGAGGTTCATCGACGAGGTCCGGGCCACGGGCCGGACCAGGATCTCCTCCATCATCCTGGACAGCGGCGGCCACAACTTCAACACCTGGCGACGGGAGATCCCGCCGGCCCTTCAGTGGCTCAGCGGACGGCTCACCGACCGCTGAAACCGGACAACCTGACACTCTGTGACGCTTGCCGGATGGCCGGATTTTTAGGCCACCCGGGCCCACCAGCCGCCTACGCGCGGTAAGTTTCTGGCCATGCCACGTGGACGCCATCGTCATTCCCCGCCTCTGCACCGGCTGTTGCCCTCCACGGCGATCGCCGGGGTATCCGTCGTCTGCGCGCTGGGCCCCTGGGTGTTCGCCGGTGCCGGGGTGCTGCGGGCGCTGGCCGCCGTCGTCGCGCTGACGGCCGTCGCCGGTGCCGTCGTGATGCACCGCTGGGACGCCCAGGCGGGCAAGCAGGTCGCCGACCTCACGCGCGCGCGGGCCAGCGACGAGTGGCGGTTCGAGGAACGCGTCGCCGAACTGGAGACCGACCTCGAAGAAGCACGCGAGCTGCGGGCCAAGCTGGAGCGCCGGCTGCGCGCGAAGCGCGCCGAACTGGCCGGGCTGCGCAACGAACACGCGTCCCTGCTGCGCCGGTACGCCACGGCCGAGACCGAGCGCGCCAGCGCCCTGGAGGGCCGCCGGCTCCTTGAGCTGGAGTCGGGCGACTCCGCCGACACGCTGGCGCTGCCGCCGGGTACGGGCGCGGAGCCCGAAGTGACGGACACCGTGGCCGAGCAGACGGAGCCTCAGGCCGCCGTCGAGGACGTGGTGGCAGCGCGCCCGGAGTCCATACCCGAGGGCGCCGCGGCGTTCTCCGCCGAGGGCGCGGAGCTGTACCGGCGGGCCGGGACGGCACTGGCACGGCTCGACCGGGACCGGGCGGCCGCGAAGGCGGAGGCCGAGGCTGCGAAGGCCAAGGCGGAGGCGGAGGCGAAGGCCGCGAAGGTTGAGGCCGAGGCGGCGAAGGCCAAGGCCGACGCTGAGGCCGCGAAGCGCGACGCCGTGAAGGCCGGGGCCGAGCGGGGCGAGGCGGCGGCGAAGCCCGTCGGGTCCGCGTCCGTGAAGCCCGGGGTTGTCGGCGTGAAGGCCGGGGCGGACGGCGGCGAGGCGGCCGGCACCCCCACCGGCACCGCGTCCGCCACCGGGACCACCCCGGACGCCGGGACCGCTCCGGACACCGCGACCGACCCCGACCCCGACACCCACACCCGCGCCGAAGCCGCCCCCGAGCCCGCCGCCGAGGTGCCCGCGCCGGCCCCCGTCTCCGCCCGGCACGCGCGGCGTGACGGCCACTTCACCGTGCCGACCGCCGTGGCCGTCGTATCGCCCCAGCCCACGCGGCGCCCGGGTGTCGAGGGCGGGTTCGACTTCTTCGGCACCCAGAAGCAGGCCGGGACGCCCGCCCTGGGCGCCGTGCAGAACGAGGACCTCGCGGACGTCGTCGGCCAGGAGGCGCTCGCGCTGCACAAGGCGGAGGCGGAGTCCGGCTACAAGCCCGCCACCGGCGAGGCCGGCCAGGTCATCGACCTGACCGCGCACGACGAGACCGAGCACATCGACGTACAGGGGCTGCGCAGCGTGGTCTCCTGACCGGCGCCGTACGCCCACTCCGTACGCCCCCGAGCCCGGCCCTCCCGACCAGGGAGCGCCGGGCTCGCCCGTTTCCGCGGACACGCGCGCGTAGCGGCCGAAAGGGGACTTGCACAATTGTGCAAGCGCCGGTTTTCCGTGTCCCCGCACGGGTGGGAGAGACTGGGACCATGACAGCGACCCAGACCACGGTCGGGATCGGCGGCGCCGCCGAGAGCACCGACATGGTGCTCAACATCGGCCCCCAGCACCCCTCCACGCACGGCGTGCTCCGGCTGCGGCTCGTGCTGGACGGCGAGCGCATCCGGCACGCCGAGCCGGTGATCGGCTACATGCACCGGGGCGCCGAGAAGCTCTTCGAGGCCCGCGACTACCGCCAGATCATCATGCTCGCCAACCGCCACGACTGGCTGTCGGCGTTCTCCAACGAGCTGGGCGTCGTCCTCGGGGTGGAGCGGATGCTCGGCATGGAGGTCCCCGAGCGCGCGGTGTGGACGCGCACGCTGCTCGCCGAGCTGAACCGGGTGCTCAACCACCTGATGTTCCTCGGCTCGTACCCGCTGGAGCTGGGCGGGATCACGCCCGTCTTCTACGCGTTCCGGGAGCGCGAGGTGCTCCAGAACGTCATGGAGGAGGTCTCCGGCGGGCGGATGCACTACATGTTCAACCGGGTCGGCGGCCTCAAGGAGGACCTGACCGACGGCTGGACCGGACGCGCGCGGGAGGCCGTCGCCGCCGTGCGCTCGCGCATGGACGTCTTCGACGACCTGGTGCTCGGCAACGAGATCTTCCGGGGGCGCACCCGGGGCGTGGGGGCGCTCGCGCCGGAGGCCGTGCACGCCTACGGCGTGAGCGGGCCCATCGCGCGCGCCTCCGGCGTCGACTTCGACCTGCGCCGCGACGAGCCGTACCTGGCCTACGGCGAGCTCCAGGACACCCTCAAGGTCGTCACCCGCACCGAGGGCGACTGCCTGGCCCGCTTCGAGGTCCTCCTTGAGCAGACCCACAACGCCCTCGACCTCGCGGACGCCTGTCTGGACCGGCTCGCCGAGTTGCCGCCAGGCCCGGTCAACCAGCGGCTGCCCAAGGTGCTCAAGGCGCCCGAGGGCCACACCTACGCCTGGACCGAGAACCCGCTCGGCATCAACGGCTACTACCTGGTCAGCAAGGGCGAGAAGACGCCGTACCGGCTCAAGCTGCGCTCGGCGTCGTACAACAACATCCAGGTGCTCGCCGAGCTGCTGCCGGGGACGCTGGTGGCGGACATGGTGGCGATCCTGGGGTCGATGTTCTTCGTGGTCGGCGACATCGACAAGTAGGCGCCGCTACAGGGGAGTCGCGTCCAGGTCCACCGGCTGGAGGAGCCAGCCGAAGTCGCCGAGGCCGCCGGTCGCGGTGAGCTCGGCCGCCTCTCCGGCGCGCGCGAGGGCGCGGACGTAACCGGCGGGGTCCGTGGCGGCGAGCGTGAGCGGGGGGCGTGCGCCGGTCACGTCCAGGGCGGGCAGGGCCTCGCGCTGGGTGAGCAGGCGGGGGGCGGCTCCGGCGGCGGCTTCGGCTCCGGCCGCCGCGCACGCGTCCAGCGCGACATGCGCCGTGATGTCGCACGCCCTGTCCGGCACCGGGGCCGTCTCCCGGCCCTCCCGGAAGCCGGTCAGGGTGCCGAACGGGGGGCGTGCGCCGAGCGCGTGGGTGTAGTCGACGGCCACCGCGAGCCCGCGCGCGACCCGGCGCACGGCCGCCGCCCAGGCCAGGTCCCGGGGGAGCCCGATCTCCGCCCGCGCGCCCGGTTCGGCGGGCAGCGGCCACCAGCGGGCCAGCCAGTCGGCCGCCGGTCCTTCGAGCGGTTCCCCGAGCCGTTCGGTGCCGTCCGGGGCGACCAGGACGTGCCGGACCACGCCCGCCGGGTCCGTCTCGGCCACGTCCACGGGGACGTTGTCCAGCCACTCGTTGGCGAACAGCAGCCCGGTGACCGTGTCCGGCAGCTCCTCCCGCCAGTCGATCCGCCCGTCCAGGCCGGCCGGGCGGTCGGCGAGTTCCACGGCGTACGCGCGCGTGCGGGCCGCCACCTCGGCGGGCAGCGCGGCCAGCACCCCGGCGACCAGCTCCCCGCGCCCCGCCCCGAGGTCCACGAAGTCCAGCCGCTCAGGGCGCCCCAGCGCCTCGTCCACCCGGCACAGCAGCCGGGCCACCGCGCCCGCGAACAGCGGCGAGGCGTGCACGGAGGTGCGGAAGTGCCCGGCGGGACCCTCGGGGCGCCGGTAGAAGCCACCGGGGCCGTACAGGGCGTCCTCGGTGGCCGCCCGCCAGCCGCGCCACGCGCTCTCCGCGCCGGGTTCCTTCGTCACCGGGACAGCCTAGGCCGCCGGGACACCCCCTAGCCCTTCCGGAAGTCGCCCGCGTGGTCCTCGGCCCACCGCCCGAAGGCCCGCGCCGGGGTGCCGGTGATCTTCTCCACCGTGTCGGTGATCTCCGGGTCCACGCCGACCGTGGCGGCGAAGCTCTCCAGGAGGGACCGTACGAACTCCGGCGGGACGTACGGGAACAGCTCGGGCCCGGCCTGCTCCGGCGACACCTCCACGAAGGTCAGCTCGCGTCCGGTGGCCCGGCTGATGGCGGCGATCTGGTCGGTGTTGGTGGTCGCCTCCGGCCCGGTGAGGCGGTGTACGGCGCCTTCATGGCCGCCGTCGAGGAGCGCGCGCTCGGCCACGGCGGCGATGTCGTCCTCGTGGATGGGCGCGGTGAGCGCGTCCGCGAAGACCCCGCGCACGGTGTCGCCCCCGCGCAGCTGCGGCGCCCACTGCAGGGCGTTGAGCGCGAACGCGTTCGGGCGCAGGAACGTCCAGGTGAGGCCGCTGTCGCGGATCTGCCGCTCGGCCGTGGCGTGCATGACGTGGATGGGGTGGGTCTCGTCCTCCTCGCTCCCGCCGACGATCCCGGAGGAGAGCAGCACGACGTGCCGTACGCCCGCCTCGCGCGCGGCGGCGAGCAGGCCGGGGAGGTCGCCGCCCCCGGCCTGGACGTAGAGGAACAGCCCGGTCACGCCGTCGAACACGGTGCCCGGATCGTCCGGCCGGAAGCGGACCACCTCGGCGCCCCCGGGGAGGCCGGCGCGTTCCGGGTCGCGGGTCAGGGCCCGCACCGGTGCGCCCGCGGCGACGAGCCGTTCGACGAGGGCACGTCCCACGTTGCCGGTGGCGCCGGTGACTGCGATCACGATGAACTCCTGGGGCTCGGGTGGATCGTCCTTGTCTGGCGGGGCCGAGCCTAGGAGGCCGGACCCGCGGCGCGCATCGGGTTTGAGGACCGGCGCGTCCTCCCTCCCCGGCCCCAGGGCCACGGCATCCACCTTGCGGCGTACACGTATCGCGTACGGATCGCCCCTCCGGCTGACCCCGGGTACTTTCCCGCTACCTACTCTGGGTTACGTGCAGCGTCTCTATGACTTCCTCCGCCGCCACCCGACGTGGGTCGACTGCTTCTGGGCCGTCGTCCTGCTCGGGCTCTCCGGTGTGAGCGTCGTGAACGTGGACGGCACCCCGGGCCACCACGGCTCGTACGCGGCGGCCTGGACGGTCTCCGTGATCCTGTGCGCGGTCGTGGCCCTGCGCCGGCGCCTGCCCGAGGCGATGCTCCTCGTGGTGCTCGCCACCGGAGTGGCCCAGCTCGTCCTGGACGTGGAGCCGGTCGCCGCGGACTTCGCGATGCTGGTGATCACGTACACGGTCGCCGCGACCGGTACCCGCTGGGCCTCCCGGCTCGCGCTCGCCGGCAGTCTGGTCGCGGCCTCGATGGCGCAGGTGCGCTGGCCGAACGAGCACACCAGCGGGCTCGGACAGATCGCGCTCGCCGTGTTTCAGACCGTCCCGTTCGCGCTCGCCTGGGTGCTGGGCGACTCCATGCGCACCCGGCGCGCCTACTTCGCCCAGCTGGAGGAGCGCGCGGCCCGCCTGGAGAAGGAGCGCGAGGCGCAGTCCAAGGTCGCGGTGGCCGCCGAGCGCGCCCGGATCGCGCGCGAGCTGCACGACGTGGTCGCGCACAACGTGTCCGTCATGGTGGTCCAGGCCGACGGCGCCGCCTATGTCCTCGACGCCGCCCCCGACCAGGCGAAGAAGGCCCTGGAGACGATCTCCTCCACCGGCCGCCAGGCCCTCGCCGAGATGCGCCGCCTGCTGGGCGTCCTGCGCACCGGTGAGCACCAGGAGGGCGGGGAGTACGTCCCCCAGCCCGACGTCGGCCAGATCGACGACCTGGTCGAGCAGTGCCGCAGCTCCGGCCTCCCGGTGGACTTCAAGGTCGAGGGCACCCCGCGCCCGCTGCCCAGCGGGGTGGAGCTGACCGCGTACCGCATCGTGCAGGAGGCGCTGACCAACACGCGCAAGCACGGTGGCCCGGAGGCGGGCGCCAGCGTGCGGCTCGTCTACTTCGACGACGGGCTCGGCCTGCTGGTCGAGGACGACGGCAAGGGCGCGCCGCACGAGCTGTACGAGGAGGGCGGCGCCGACGGGCAGGGGCACGGGCTCATCGGCATGCGCGAGCGGGTCGGCATGGTCGGCGGCACCCTGGACGCGGGACCCCGGCCGGGCGGCGGCTTCCGCATCAGCGCGCTGCTGCCGCTCAAACCGGCGCACTGATCTTTTCGTACGCCCCCTGTCGTACGCCCTGTTCACACCGATCCCCCGATACCGGAAGAGGACCCATGACGATCCGCGTGATGCTCGTCGACGACCAGGTGCTGCTGCGCACCGGGTTCCGGATGGTGCTCGCCGCCCAGCCGGACATGGAGGTCGTCGCGGAGGCGGGCGACGGCGTGGAGGCGCTCCAGGTGCTGCGCGCCACGGAGGTCGACGTGGTCCTCATGGACGTGCGGATGCCCAAGCTGGACGGCGTGGAGACCACCCGGCGGATCTGCCTGGAGCCCGACCCGCCGAAGGTGCTCATCCTGACCACCTTCGACCTGGACGAGTACGCGTTCTCCGGGCTCAAGGCGGGCGCCTCCGGCTTCATGCTCAAGGACGTGCCGCCGGGCGAGCTGCTGAGCGCGATCCGCGCGGTGCACAGCGGTGACGCGGTGGTCGCCCCCTCGACGACCCGCCGGCTGCTCGACCGCTTCGCGCCGATGCTCCCCGCCGCCGGGCCGCAGCCGCCGCAGGCGAGGCTGTCCCGGCTGACCGAGCGGGAGCGCGAGGTCATGATCCTGGTCGCGCAGGGGCTGTCGAACGGCGAGATCGCCGCGCGCCTGGTCCTGTCCGAGGCCACCGTGAAGACCCATGTGGGCCGCATCCTGACCAAGCTGGGGCTGCGGGACCGGGTGCAGGTGGTGGTGCTGGCGTACGAGACGGGGTTGGTGCGGGCGGGCGGGAACGGCTGAGGCGGGGGCTCTTCGGGGGAGCGCGTTCCGAAGGACCGTCGTTCCGAAGAACCGTCGTTCTGAAGGACCCTCGTTCTGAAGAACCGTTTCAGCGCAGAACGCCCTCCAGGAAGTCGCTGCCGAGCCGGGCCACCGCCGACAGGTCGAGCTGGTGGCGTACGTACCGGCCGCGCCGGCAGCTGGTGATCAGCTCGGCCTTCTTCAGCACGGCCAGATGGCGGGAGATCTCCGGCGCCGACATGCCGTGCGCGTCGGCCAGTTCGCTGGTGCTGTACGGGCCGCGCGCCAGATGGCGGCACAGCCGCAGCCGGGTCGGATGGGCGAGCGCCTCCAGGCGGCGGGTGAGCTGCTCGACGGTGGGTGCCTGCGGGCGGGACGCCTGGGCGGGGTAGACGATCACGGGCTGCCAGCCGCCGCGGTGCAGGACCAGGAGGTGCGGCCAGCCGATGCCGGTCGGCACCAGGACCAGGCCGCCGTCACCGGTGGCGGTACGGCCCACCAGGAGCTTGTCGACGGTGACCGTGTGCGTCTCCTCGTCCACGGTGATCGCGTTGGACAGCGAGGAGAGGGCTTCCGCGACGCCCTTGCGGTGCAGCAGCTCGGTGCGGTGCCGGGCGTCCGCCGCGAGCTGGGTCTGGGTGCGGGCCCAGAGGTCCGCGAAGAACGCCTCCTCGCAGTCGAGCACCAGCTTGCGGAACCAGGCGCGTACGGCGGGCGGATCGTCCAGGAGCCGCCGTGTGAACCGCTCCTGACGCGCCCCGCGCGCGGCCGCCAGCTCCAGGACCCGGCAGCGGGCTTCGGGGTCGGTGAGCGGGCTCGCGTCCGGCCGGATGTGCCGGTAGGGCATGCAGCTGAACTCCGTCGCCGCCAGCACGAACTGGTCGTCCGTCAGCTTGTCGAGCAGCTCCAGCTCGTCGGGCAGCGTGGCCCCCGGCAGCGTCCGCCGCCCGGGAACCGCGGCGAACGGCCAGAAGATGTCCGCGATCGACGTCCGCCACAGGAACTCCCCCTCGCACAACCGGTCCGCGAGAGATGCTTCAAGCCGTCCGCTCACCCCGGTCGCCCACCCGTGCAGCTGCGGGTGATGGCCCGTCTCGCTGAGGGCGTGCAGCGCCATGCCCAGCTCCGCCAGCGGAGAGGGCACGGCGGTGATCCGCTCCGCGGACAGCCCGTCGATGTCGATGGTCACGCTCATGGCGTCCATGGTGCCGGTCGCCTCCGGCGGTCCGGCGATCGATTGACCCGAGCCGTCAATCGACGGGACGCCGTCCCCGCCGGGGGAGCAGCGTGGGCCCGGTCCCCATCCCGAGAGGCGGAGCCCCGTGAGCATCACCCAGCAGCACCTGTTCGACACGTACCGCGCCCGCACCCACGCCGTTCCCGAACCGCCCGCCTTCGGCAGCGGAACGGTGGCTTTCCTGCGCACGGCCCGCGACCGCCGGCGTTTTCACGCGGTCCTGGCGGGGCGTTTGGTGAGGGGGCGGTGGCGTGCGGCGTTGGCCGGGTGGCTGGGGAGCCGGTCCCGGACGTCGTAGGTCCGGGGGCGGTCCCGGAGCCCGGCTCAGTCCCGCGCCGGCCCCAGAGCCCGGCTCACCCCTTCGCCGGCCGCAGCCGCTCCGCGAACTCCGCCGCCGCCCGTTTCACGTCCTCCGGGGTCCACGTGAGGCCCGCCTCGGACACGGTCACCTCCGTGACCGCGAGGCCGGGGCCCGCCGCGTCCCAGGCGTTGGCGAAGAGCATCGTGCCCGTTTCCCCGGCCTGCCGTACGGCGGCCTCCGCGGCCGTGTCGGGGTCGCAGGGGAGCCAGACCTGGAACTCGTGGGTGTGCGGCTCCTCGGGGTGGACACGGGACCAGGGGAGGCCGGCGGCGGCGAGGCCTTCGCGCAGCGCGGCGGCGATCACGCGCGCGTGGTGGACGTATTCCGGCAGGCGGGGGAGTTCCCGGTCCAGGCCGACGAGAGCGGACAGGGCGGTCGGGAACTGCTGGAAGACGGTGCCGCCGTAGCGGTGCCGCCAGGTGCGGGCCTCCTCGATCAGGCTCGCGGGACCGGCGAGGGCCGCGCCGCCGAAGCCGCCGAGGGACTTGTAGAACGACACGTAGACGCTGTCGGCCAGGCCCGCGATCTCCTCCAGCGGGCGGCCGAGACGGACCGTGGACTCCCACAGGCGCGCCCCGTCGAAGTGCACCACCGCGTCCCGCTCGCGCGCCGCCTCGACGGCCTCGGTCAGCTCGTCCCAGGTCGGCAGCAGGAACCCGGCGTCCCGCAGGGGGAGTTCGAGCATGAGCGTGCCGAAGGGCTCGGGGAACTCCCTGATCTCCTCGGCCGTGGGCGGCCGGTGTTCGGCCGTCAGGATCACCGGCCGCAGCCCCGCGACCTGGCTCAGCGCATGGCGTTCGTGCCGCTCGGGGTGGCCGAGGGCGTGCAGGGCGACGACGGGGTTGCCGGTACGGGCCGCCCAGCAGCGCAGCGCCACCTGCTGGGCCATCGTGCCGGTCGGGAAGAACGCGGCCGCCTCGGTGCCGAGCAGCCCGGCCACCCGCTCCTCCAGCGCGGCCACGACCCGGTCGCCGTACACGTCCGCGGGCTCGTCCAGGTCGTACACCCCGGGCGCCGCCTCCTGGAGGTGCGCCAGGCGCTCACGCAGCGTGCCCCGCCAGCCCGCGCGCGACAGCACCCGCCGCGCCCCGCGCCGCGCCACCGCACGCCGCTCCCGCAGCGAGGCCGCCGCCCCGCCCTCGCCCTGTTCCGGGCCGCCGCCCTGCCCCGCCGTATCCGTCATACGGCCGATGATGCCCCGCGCCCCCGTCCCCGGGTGCCGGGGTTTTCCGCCCCCCGCCGCCCACAGCCTGTGGACAACCGGAGCCGCCTTCCCGGATAGCGTTAACATGACGAGAAATCGTCCGGTACCCAGAGCGGACTGGAACGGGAAGGCCACGGTCGCGTGAGTACAGTCCACCAGCCAGATAACAAGGACCGCCCCGCGCGGCTCACCGTGGGCGTCGTCGGCGCCGGACGCGTGGGCCCCGCCCTGGCCGCGTCCCTGCAACTCGCCGGGCACACCCCGGTCGCCGTCTCGGGGGTCTCCGACGCCTCCCGCAGGCGCGCCGAGGCGATGCTCCCGGGCGTGCCGCTGGTGCCGCCCGCCGAGGTCCTCGGCCGTGCCGACCTGGTCCTGCTGACCGTCCCCGACGATGCCTTGCCCGGCCTGGTCACGGGCCTCGCCGAGACCGGCGCCGTCCGCCCGGGCCAGCTCCTGGTGCACACCTCGGGGCGGTACGGCGTCTCCGTCCTGGCCCCCGCCCTGCGCGCGGGCGCGCTGCCCCTCGCCCTGCACCCCGCGATGACCTTCACCGGCACCCCCGTGGACGTGCAGCGCCTGGCCGGCTGCTCCTTCGGCGTCACCGCGCCCGAGGAACTGCGGCTGGCCGCGCAGGCCCTGGTCATCGAGATGGGCGGCGAGCCCGAGTGGATCGCCGAGGAGAACCGCCCGCTCTACCACGCGGCCCTCGCCCTCGGCGCGAACCACCTCATCACCCTGGTCGCGCAGTCCATGGAGCTGCTGCGCACGGCCGGTGTCGAGTCCCCCGACCGGATGCTCGGCCCGCTCCTCGGCGCCGCCCTGGACAACGCGCTGCGCTCCGGTGACGCGGCCCTGACGGGCCCGGTCGCGCGCGGCGACGCCGGTACGGTCACCGCGCACCTCGACCAGCTGCGCCGGCACGCCCCGGCCACCGTCGAGGGCTACCTCGCGATGGCCCGCGCCACCGCCGACCGCGCGCTGGCCTCCGGACTGCTCAAGCCCGAGCTGGCCGAGGACCTGCTGGGGGCGCTCGCCCCCACCGGTGACGGCACCGAAGGAACGAACGGAACGAACGGCCCCGAGGGGAACGCCCGATGACCACCACCCTGCTGAGCACCGCCGACGAGCTGCACGCGCGCGTGCGGCGCGGCCGCCGTGCCGTCGTGATGACCATGGGTGCCCTGCACGAGGGCCACGCCACGCTGATCCGCGCCGCGCGCGAGATCGCCGGGCCCGAGGGCGAGGTCGTCGTCACGGTCTTCGTCAACCCGCTCCAGTTCGGCGCGAACGAGGACCTGGACCGCTACCCGCGCACCCTGGAGGCCGACCTCGCGCTCGCGGGGCGCGCGGGCGCCGACGCCGTCTTCGCGCCCTCGGTGGACGAGGTCTACCCCGGCGGCGACCCCCAGGTCCGGATCACGGCGGGCCCCATGGGCGAGCGCCTGGAGGGCGCCACGCGCCCCGGCCACTTCGACGGCATGCTCACCGTCGTCGCCAAGCTGCTGCACCTCACCCGTCCCGACGTGGCCCTCTACGGCCAGAAGGACGCCCAGCAGCTCGCCCTGATCCGGCGCATGGTGCGCGACCTCAACTTCGGCGTGGAGATCGTCGGCGTGCCGACCGTCCGCGAGGAGGACGGCCTCGCCCTCTCCAGCCGCAACCGCTACCTCTCGCCCGAGGAGCGCGACACCGCGCTCACGCTGTCCCGCGCGCTGTTCGCGGGCCGCGACCGGCACGCCGCCCAGGAGGCGCTGCGCGCCCGGGCCCGCGAGGTGCCGTCCACGCACGCGCGCGCCGAGGCGCTGAGCGCCATAGGCGAGTCGCGCGCCGCGGCCGACGCGCACGCGGTGGCCACCGCCGTACCCGGCGGCCCGGCCGCCGTCCGCGCGGCCGCCCGCCAGATCCTGGACGAGGGCGTCCACTTCGAGCCGCCGCTCGTCCTGGACTACCTCGCCCTGGTCGACCCCGCCGACTTCACCGAGATCGGCGACGGCTTCACCGGCGAGGCCGTCCTCGCCGTCGCCGCCCGGGTCGGCTCGACTCGGCTGATCGACAACATCCCACTCACCTTCGGAACCCCCGGAGCCGCCTCGTGACCAGCACAGGCATACGACTGCACGCGCCCGCCCCCGGCTGGGCCATCCCGGCCGACGTGGTGGTCGTCGGCTCCGGCGTGGCCGGGCTGACCGCCGCCCTGCGCTGCGAGGCGGCCGGACTGACGACGGTCGTCGTCACCAAGGCCCGCCTGGACGACGGTTCGACCCGCTGGGCCCAGGGCGGCATCGCCGCCGCGCTCGGCGAGGGCGACACGCCCGGGCAGCACCTGGACGACACCCTGGTCGCGGGCGCGGGCCTGTGCGACGAGGAGGCCGTACGCCTCCTGGTCACCGAGGGGCCGGGCGCCGTACGGCGGCTGATCTCGACCGGCGCCCGGTTCGACACCGACGACGCGGGCACCATCGAGCTCACCCGCGAGGGCGGCCACCACCGCCGCCGTATCGCGCACGCGGGCGGGGACGCCACCGGCGCGGAGATCTCCCGCGCGCTGGTCGACGCGGTCCGCGCGCGCGGCCTGCGCACCATCGAGAACGCGCTCGTGCTCGACCTGCTCACCGACGCCGAGGGCCGCACGGCCGGGGTCACCCTGCACGTCATGGGCGAGGGCCAGCACGACGGCGTGGGCGCCGTGCACGCGCCCGCGGTGATCCTCGCGACCGGCGGCATGGGCCAGGTGTTCTCCGCGACCACCAACCCGCCCGTCTCCACCGGTGACGGCGTCGCCCTGGCCCTGCGCGCGGGCGCCGAGGTCAGCGACCTGGAGTTCGTGCAGTTCCACCCGACCGTGCTGTTCCTCGGCCCCGACGCCGAGGGCCAGCAGCCGCTGGTCTCCGAGGCGGTGCGCGGCGAGGGCGCCCACCTGGTCGACGCCGACGGCGTGCGCTTCATGGTGGGCCAGCACGAGCTGGCCGAGCTGGCCCCGCGCGACATCGTCGCCAAGGGCATCACCCGGCGCATGCAGGAGACGGGCGCCGAGCACATGTATCTGGACGCCAGGCATTTCGGCGCCGACATGTGGGAGCAGCGCTTCCCGACGATCCTGGCCGCCTGCCGCGCCCATGGCATCGACCCGGTCACCGAGCCGATCCCGGTCGCCCCGGCCGCCCACTACGCCTCCGGCGGCGTCCGCACCGACGACCGGGGCCGTACGACGGTTCCCGGCCTGTACGCGTGCGGAGAGGCCGCCTGCACCGGCGTCCACGGCGCCAACCGGCTCGCCTCCAACTCCCTGCTCGAAGGGCTCGTCTACGCCGAGCGCATCGCCGCCGACCTCGCGGCCGCGCACGCCGACGGCAGCCTCTCCGCGCGCGTGCCCGCCCCCGTGCCGTACGCCGAGCGCCCCGCGCACCCGCTGCTCGCGCCCGAGTCCCGGCTCGCCGTCCAGCGGATCATGACCGAGGGCGCGGGCGTGCTGCGCTCGGCGGATTCCCTCGCGCGCGCGGCCGAGCGGCTGAAGCGGCTCCACGACGAGGCGCGCGAGGCCCTGGAGACCGACGGCAAGACCCCCGAGCCCGGCGTGGACACCTGGGAGGCCACCAACCTCCTGGACGTGGCCCGGGTCCTGGTCGCCGCCGCCCGGCTGCGTGAGGAGACCCGGGGCTGCCACTGGCGCGAGGACCGCCCCGGGCGCGATGACGACCACTGGCGCCGCCACATCGTGGTGACGCTCCGCCCGGACCGCTCCCTGGCCGAGCGCCTCACCGACACCGCGGACTTCCCACCGACCCGGTGATTCCGGCCCTCCGGCCCGGTGACCCCGCGCAGACTTGTCCCACCCGCACCCGTCCCCAGGAGCAGTGACGAACGTGAGCACCGAAGACCTTCCCCTCGCCCCCACCGGCGGCTGCGGTGACGGCTGCGCCTGCGGCGCCGGCGGCGAGGAGGGCGAGGAGTACCTGGAGTGCGGGCTCGACCCCGCGCTCGCCGAACTGCTGGCCGACGCCGGGCTCGACCCGGTCGAGGTCGAGGACATCGCCAACGTCGCGGTCCAGGAGGACCTGGCCGGCGGTGTCGACGTGACCACCGTCGCGACCATCCCCGAGGACGCGCGCGCCACCGGTGACTTCACCGCCCGCGAGACGGGCGTGGTCGCGGGCCTCAGGGTCGCCGAGGCCGTGCTCTCCGTGGTCTGCGAGGACGAGTTCGAGGTCGAGCGGCACGTCGAGGACGGCGACCTGGTCGAGGCCGGGCAGAAGCTGCTGACGGTCACCGCCCGCACCCGCGACCTGCTCACCGCCGAGCGCAGCGCGCTGAACATCCTCGGCCGCATGTCCGGCATCGCCACCGCCACGCGCGCGTGGGCCGACACGCTGGAGGGCAGCCGCACCCGCGTCCGCGACACCCGCAAGACCACGCCGGGCCTGCGCTCCCTGGAGAAGTACGCGGTCCGCTGCGGCGGCGGCGTCAACCACCGCATGTCGCTGTCCGACGCCGCCCTGGTCAAGGACAACCACGTGGTCGCCGCGGGCGGCGTGGCCCAGGCGTTCAAGGCCGTACGGGAGGCGTTCCCGGACGTGCCCGTCGAGGTCGAGGTGGACACCCTGCACCAGCTGCGCGAGGTCGTGGACGCGGGCGCCGACCTGATCCTGCTGGACAACTTCACGCCGGGGGAGTGCGAGGAGGCCGTCGCGATCACCGCCGGGCGCGCCCAGCTGGAGGCGTCGGGCCGGCTCACGCTGGAGAACGCGCGCGCGTACGCCGAGACCGGGGTGGACTTCCTGGCCGTCGGCGCCCTCACCCACTCCGCGCCGGTCCTGGACATCGGCCTGGACCTGCGCGCGGCGGAGTGACGGGATGCTGCTCACGATCGACGTCGGCAACACCCACACCGTCCTCGGTCTCTTCGACGGCGAGGACATCGTCGAGCACTGGCGCGTGTCCACCGACCCGCGCCGCACGGCCGACGAGCTGGCGGTGCTGCTGCGCGGGCTGATGGGCACCCACCCGCTGCTCGGCAGCGGCCTGGGCGACGGCATCACCGGCATCGCGATCTGCGCGACCGTCCCGTCGGTGCTGCACGAGCTGCGCGAGGTCACCCGGCGCTACTACGGCGACGTGCCCTCCGTACTGGTCGAGCCCGGCGTCAAGACGGGCGTGCCGGTGCAGTTCGACAACCCCAAGGAGGTCGGCGCCGACCGGATCATCAACACGGTCGCCGCGAACGAGCTGTACGGCGGCCCGGCGATCGTCGTCGACTTCGGCACGGCGACCACCTTCGACGCGGTCTCCGCGCGCGGGGAGTACGTCGGCGGGGTGATCGCGCCCGGCATCGAGATCTCGGTGGAGGCGCTGGGCGTCAAGGCGGCCCAGCTGCGCAAGATCGAGGTGGCCCGGCCGCGCAACGTGATCGGCAAGAGCACGGTGGAGGCGATGCAGTCCGGCATCGTCTACGGCTTCGCGGGCCAGGTCGACGGCGTCGTCACCCGGATGGCCCGCGAGCTGGCCGACGATCCGGACGACGTCACGGTGATCGCCACGGGCGGGCTCGCGCCCATGGTGCTCGGCGAGTCCTCGGTGATCGACGAGCACGAGCCGTGGCTGACGCTGATCGGGCTGCGGCTGGTCTACGAGCGGAACATCCCGCGCAGGTGAGGGGGCCGGCGCCGGATGCGGCGCCGGCCGGAGGAATGCGGGCACGACACGCGTCGACACAACGCTGTGTTTCGTCACTTTTGTCCGATTAGAGCTACCGTCGCCCCATGCCCACGCCATACGGATCTCGCGGCGGCATGGCGTTCGGCGCGGAGGAGCTGCGTGTGCTCCGCCGTGCCCTCGCCCTCGCCCTCCACCCCGGAACCGCCTCGGCCGAGGACGTCCAGGACTGCTTCCGCCTCGCCGAGTCGCTCGACGAGGCGCTGGCCGAAGCGGCCCGGCTGCGCGCCTTCCTGCTGGCCGACCTCGGCCGCTACCGAGCGGCCCTCCCGGCCACGGCGACCGGCTACCTCTCCCTGCTGGCGGAAGCCCTCGGCACCGGCCACCGCCCCACCCCCGACGACCTGGCCGCCCTGAAGGCCCTGAGCGGCAACCCCCAGGCCGCCACCCTCCTGGCCACGTGCCGACGAGTCCCGGTCCAGCACCAGCGCCCGGCGCCTCCGGCGACCCCGGGTACGACACCCCTGGTCCCACCCCCGGCGCCGGCCCCCGACCCCGCTCCCGCAGGGGCGGCCCCCGACCCCGCTTTCGCGGGAGTGGCACCGCCCTCCGGCGCGGCCCTGCTCCCGCCCCTGACGGCCCCGGCCGCCGCCCCGGTCCTCGCGCTCGCCGCTTCCCCCGCCCAGGCGGTCACGGCGGTCCCGGCCGTCATGGTGCCCTCGGCGGTGCTCTCGGCCCCCGCCACCCCGGTCCCCGGTATCCCGGCCGCCGCCATCCTGGCCTCGGAGCTCCCGGCCGCCGCGCTGGTGCCGGCCGTCATGGAACTCCCCCGCACCCGCCTCCTCGCCCTCCCCGGCGGCGCGGCCGACCCCGCCAAGCCGGGCCGCAAGCCCGCGGCCCCCGAGCCCGAGCGCCCGGCGACAGAACCCGATCACCCCAAACGCCCGGTCCCCACCCCCGGCGAGGTCTTCCCACCCCGCAAACCCCCCACCCCCCCAACCCAATCCCCAGACCACCTCGCAGCAGGCTGACCCTCGGGGGCCACCGCCACCCCGCCTGTGCGGGCCGGGACGCCCCTCGCCTCCGTACCGGGGGCACACCGGGACGGTGACAGGCCTCGCTCCCAGGGGCCCCTGTCCCCGTACCGGCCCGCCGGGACGCTCCGGGGACGGGCCCCCACTTCCGTACGGGCTGCCGGGCACCCCGGGGGTACACCGGGAGGGTGACGGGTCTCGCTCCCAGGGGTCTCTGGCCCCGTACCGGCCCGCCGGGACGCTCCGGGGATGGGCCCCCGCTTCCGGGGCGCATCGCTCGCACGGACCCCTGGGAAATCCCAGGGGTCACCCCGGATGGCGAGACGGGCGGGACCCCCGGCTCTGAGGCACCCCCGGCCGTGCAGGCGCCGGGACGCCCCGAGAGCCCTACCAGCCCGGCGACGAGCAGCGCCCGCACGGGCCGCTGGGGGACCCCAGGGAGCCGCGCCGCGCCGGGACGGCCCCGGAAACGCGGCCCCGGCTCCTGGGCCGCACCGGCACGGCGCGGCAAGGAGCCCCGGTTCCCGGGTGTTCCGGCCCGGACAGGCCGCCGGGGCACCCCAGGGGGTCGAAGGCCCTGATTCCCAGGCACCCCGCCCCGTACAGGCCCCCGGGACAACCCTGAGGGCCGCGCCGGGACGGCCGCGAGGCAGGTTTCCTGCTCCAGGCACCCCGCCCCTTGGTGCCCACCCCCGCTGGCTACTCTGGTCGCATGGAATACGTCTCCGCGCTCGTTCCCCCGGTCGTCATGGCCGCGTTGTTCATCGGTGTGGTCCGGGTGATCGTGAAGACCCAGGGCGGCGCCGCCAAGAGCAAGGAAGACGCCGCCGTCGACGCGGCCCTGGCCCGCGCGGAGAGCACCCGCCAGGCCACCACAGACGCCTGACGCGCCGCAGGCCCCCGCGCTCCCCAGAGCAGGGAAGACGCCACCCTGGTCGCAACGTCGGCCCACGCGGAGGGCACCCGCCCGGCTGCGCCCACGGACGCCCGACCCGCGCCGTACCCGCCCGTCCCGCGCCGCAGGCCCCCCCCGCGCTGCACAGGGCAGGGAAGATGCCCCCCTGCATGCGACGCCGGCCCACGCGGAGAGCACCCGCCCGGCTGCGGTCACGGACGCCTGGCCCGCCGTCCCGCGCCGCAGGCACCCCGCGCTGCCCAGGGCAGCGAAGACGCCGCCCGGGACGCGGCGCCGGCCCGTGCGGAGGGCACCCGCCCGGCTGCGGCCATGGACGCCTGACCCACGCCGTACCCGCCCGTCCCGCGCCGCAGGCATCTCGCGCTGCCCAGGGCAGGGAAGACGCCGCCCTGCGGCGCCGACCCGTGCGGAGAGCCCCCGCCCGGCTGCCGCCACGGACGCCTGGACCCGCCCGTCCGGCGCCGCAGGCCCCCGCGCTGCCCAAAGCAGCGAAGACGCCACCCTGCATGCGGCCGCCGGTCCACACGGAGAACGCCCGCCAGGCTGCCGCCACGGACGCCTGAGCCGCGCTGCTCGCGCCCCCTGACATCCGGAGAGCACCTGTCGGGCCGCGCCCGTCCCCCAGCCGGCGCCGAGCGCACCCGCTGGGCCGCGCCGTACATCCCCTGGTCGTCCGGAGGGCACCCTCCAGGCCGCGACCGGCTCCTGATCCCGCGGAGCGCACCCGTTGAAGCCGCGCCGCACATGCCCCCTGGGCGTTCGGAGAGCCGCAACCGGCTCCTGAGCCGCGCCGCCCGCGCCCCCTCCCCGCACAGCCACGAAGCGCCGACCGCGTCGCCACGGATGCCTGAACGGCGCCCCACGCCAGACCGCCGCCGGGAAGGCACCATCCCCGCCCACACGGAGAGCGGAGGTCTGACCGCGACGTAACCCGCCCCCGCCGCCGCAGGCACCCCCCCGCCAAGGCGCCGCAGGCATTCGCGTCCCTTTTGGCAGTGTTTCCTACCTAAGTGCACGTCCCGCACGCCATTGGCGGGATCTCCCACTATTGTTCTAAGCGTGCCGAGGCCATTGGGAGAACTCGAAGACGCCGTCATGACGCGGGTGTGGAAGTGGAACCGCCCGGTGACCGTTCGAGAAGTCCTGGAAGACCTCCAGCGGGAACGCTCCATCGCGTACACCACGGTCATGACCGTTTTGGACAATCTTCATCAGAAGGGCTGGGTACGCCGCGAGGCGGAAGGCCGCGCCTATCGCTACGAGGCCGTCTCCACCCGAGCCGCCTACGCCGCCGCGCTCATGAACGACGCCTGGACCCAGAGCGACAACCCCGCCGCCGCTCTCGTCGCCTTCTTCGGCATGATGAGCGAGGAACAACGCCAGGCACTCAGTGACGCGATCCGTATCGTCCAGGGACCGGAAACACGGGAACCGAGGGAACCCAGGGAACCTTCCCGAGAGGAGAACCCCGGTTCGGCGGAGGACACCGGCGGGCGATAGCGTCCGCTCATGTCAGCAGAGCGCCCCGAAGTCCCCGGGAAAGCCGCAGGCCCCGGGAAAGCGGTCACCGTCCGCCGCGCCCGGACCAGCGATGTTCCCGCCGTACGCCGACTCCTCGACCTCTACGCGCACGAGCACATCCTGCTCGACAAAGCAACGGTCACGCTTTACGAGGACATCCAGGAGTTCTGGGTCGCGGAACGCGACGACAACGCCGAGGTGGTCGGCTGCGGCGCCCTGCACGTCATGTGGGAAGACCTCGCGGAAGTGCGCACTCTCGCCGTCCGGCCCGGCCTGAAGGGCTCCGGCGTCGGCCACCTGGTGCTGGAGAAGCTGCTCCAGACCGCTCGTTGGCTCGGTGTTCGCCGCGTTTTCTGTCTGACCTTCGAAGTCGACTTCTTCACCAAGCACGGCTTCACGGAGATCGGCGAGACTCCCGTCGACACCGATGTGTACGCGGAGCTGATGCGCTCCTATGACGAGGGTGTCGCCGAGTTCCTCGGTCTCGAACGAGTGAAACCGAACACCTTGGGCAACAGCCGGATGCTTCTGCATCTGTGATCGCCATTGCCCCGGTTCCCTATGTCCGAAACGCGCACGTTTCCGGACGGGCCCTCCTCCCTGCCCCTCTCCCCGAGGGTTTGTGTTTTTCCGGCAAAAGCGGTTTGCTTTCCGGCGTACTGCAGCACTGCATATAACAGGGGCGGCAAAACGGCGACGCCGCGCACCTCCCCGCACTCACGTTATCGATGAAAGGAAATCCCGTGGCACAGAAGGTTCAGGTCCTTCTTGTCGACGACCTCGACGGCGGCGAGGCGGACGAGACGGTGACGTTCGCGCTGGACGGCAAGACTTACGAGATTGATCTGACGACCGCCAATGCGGACAAGCTGCGCGGCCTTCTCGGTCCGTATGTCCAGGGTGGCCGTCGTACCGGTGGCCGTTCCTCCGCCGGCCGCGGAAAGTCCCGCGCCTCTTCCGGCGGCAACCAGGACACCGCGGCGATCCGCGCCTGGGCCAAGGAGAACGGCTACGACGTGAACGACCGCGGCCGCGTCCCCGCCTCCATCCGCGAGGCGTACGAGAAGGCCAACGGCTGATCCGCCCGCCCGAGGGCCGACGGCTACCGAAGGCCCGTCGGCCGGGCCCGCGCGCGGCCGCCCGACCCGGCGCCCGCGCGCCGCAGCCGGACGCGGTGGCACTCCGCCGCGACGGTGCCCACGACCCGTACGAGATCGGGGGCACCCGTGGCGCCCCCCACGCCCGGCAGCGCCGGCAGCGCGGCCCCGTCCCGGCGGCACGCCCCGGGGGGCCGCAGCCACACGGCGGCCTCCCGCGCCGCGCCGGGCGGCTGCCGCGCCTCCGTACGGTCGCGTACGGCCGCCTCCTCGGCGGCGGGGACCTGGCCGGCCTGCCGCGCTCCCGTACGGGCGCGTACGGCGACCGGCCGCACAGCGGCAGGCGCGTCTTCCCGCCGCGCCCCCGCACGGGCGCGTACGGGCGGCTCCGGCGCCGTCATGAGGCCGCCCGCGCCCAGCGCCCGCAGATCCAGCGGCAGCGGCGCCCACTCCAGCCACTCCAGCAGCCCCGGCAGCTCCTCCGCCGAGCCCGCGGCCACCAGGAGCAGCATCCGCCCGCCGCACAGGGCCACCGGTGAGCCGGGGCCCAGATGCCGCAGCGCCGCCGTGCCCGCGCCGGCCGGCACGTCCAGCACGTCGAACCGCACCCCCGTCACCAGCCGCAGCGGCGTACCGGGGGCCGTCGGCCAGCCCAGCACCCCCTCGTACCAGCGCCTCGCCGCGGCGAGGGGGAGAGCGGGGCCGGCGGACGGACGCCGGGGGCCGGGAATCGCGGACGCCGGGAGCACCGTGGACATGTCCGGAGCAACCTCGTCCGGCGCCCGGTGGTTACGCTGGGCAGCCGGACGGTCCCGCAGCGTCCACCCAGGGGGAGTGCGCGGGAGCGCACGGTGGCACAAGGTTGTTCGCCCATAGCGGAGGGATGCGGGGCGCGCGGCATGGACTGTCGGTCCCCGCGGGTAAGACATGCCTAGTGGGAGGGGGCGACACGCAGAACGGGGCGTCTCACGTTCGCCAACGGCGTACTGGCGACTGGGGTAACTGCCTGGCCTGCGGGAACATCGTCTCGCACCATCGGGTTGGAGCAGATGTCGGCGTCAGGGGTCAGGAGGCCATCGACGGTGTCGGCAGTTGGAATGAGCGGTCCCCGCTTGCGGGACTAAGCTGCGGAAGGACAGGGAGGGGAAGTTCCCCCCACTGCCTGACCGCTCTGAGGAGCGATTAACGATGTTCGAGAGGTTCACCGACCGCGCGCGGCGGGTTGTCGTCCTGGCTCAGGAAGAAGCCCGGATGCTCAACCACAACTACATCGGCACCGAGCACATCCTCCTGGGTCTCATCCACGAGGGTGAAGGTGTCGCCGCTAAGGCCCTGGAGAGCCTCGGCATTTCGCTTGAGGCGGTCCGCCAGCAGGTGGAGGAGATCATCGGTCAGGGCCAGCAGGCCCCGTCCGGCCACATCCCCTTCACCCCCCGTGCCAAGAAGGTCCTGGAGCTGTCGCTCCGCGAGGCCCTTCAGCTGGGCCACAACTACATCGGCACGGAGCACATCCTGCTCGGCCTGATCCGCGAGGGCGAGGGCGTCGCCGCCCAGGTCCTGGTCAAGCTGGGCGCAGACCTCAACCGGGTGCGGCAGCAGGTCATCCAGCTGCTCTCCGGTTACCAGGGCGGCAAGGAGGCGGCCACCGCGGGCGGTCCGGCCGAGGGCACCCCCTCGACCTCCCTCGTCCTGGACCAGTTCGGCCGGAACCTCACCCAGGCCGCTCGGGAGACCAAGCTCGACCCCGTCATCGGGCGCGAGAAGGAAATCGAGCGGGTCATGCAGGTGCTGTCCCGGCGCACCAAGAACAACCCGGTGCTGATCGGTGAGCCCGGCGTCGGCAAGACCGCCGTCGTCGAGGGCCTCGCCCAGGCCATCGTCAAGGGCGAGGTGCCCGAGACCCTCAAGGACAAGCACCTCTACACCCTGGACCTCGGTGCCCTGGTCGCCGGCTCGCGCTACCGCGGTGACTTCGAGGAGCGCCTGAAGAAGGTCCTCAAGGAGATCCGCACCCGCGGCGACATCATCCTGTTCATCGACGAGCTGCACACGCTGGTCGGTGCGGGCGCCGCCGAGGGCGCGATCGACGCCGCCTCCATCCTCAAGCCGATGCTGGCCCGTGGTGAGCTGCAGACCATCGGTGCCACCACGCTGGACGAGTACCGCAAGCACCTGGAGAAGGACGCGGCCCTCGAGCGCCGCTTCCAGCCCATCCAGGTCGCGGAGCCGTCGCTGCCGCACACGATCGAGATCCTCAAGGGCCTGCGCGACCGGTACGAGGCGCACCACCGCGTCTCCATCACCGACGAGGCGCTGGTCCAGGCCGCCACCCTGGCCGACCGGTACATCTCGGACCGCTTCCTGCCGGACAAGGCGATCGACCTCATCGACGAGGCCGGCTCCCGGATGCGCATCCGCCGGATGACCGCGCCGCCGGACCTGCGCGAGTTCGACGAGAAGATCGCCGGTGTCCGCCGGGACAAGGAGTCCGCGATCGACTCGCAGGACTTCGAGAAGGCCGCCTCCCTGCGCGACAAGGAGAAGCAGCTCCTGGCCGCCAAGGCCAAGCGCGAGAAGGAGTGGAAGGCCGGCGACATGGACGTCGTCGCCGAGGTCGACGGCGAGCTCATCGCCGAGGTCCTCGCGACCGCCACCGGCATCCCGGTCTTCAAGCTGACCGAGGAGGAGTCCTCGCGTCTGCTGCGCATGGAGGACGAGCTCCACAAGCGGGTCATCGGCCAGGTCGACGCCGTCAAGGCGCTGTCGAAGGCGATCCGTCGTACGCGCGCCGGTCTGAAGGACCCGAAGCGTCCCGGTGGCTCGTTCATCTTCGCCGGTCCGTCCGGTGTCGGTAAGACCGAGCTGTCCAAGGCGCTCGCCGAGTTCCTCTTCGGCGACGAGGACGCGCTGATCTCCCTCGACATGTCGGAGTTCAGCGAGAAGCACACGGTCTCGCGGCTCTTCGGTTCGCCCCCCGGCTACGTGGGCTACGAGGAGGGCGGCCAGCTCACCGAGAAGGTGCGCCGCAAGCCGTTCTCGGTCGTCCTCTTCGACGAGGTCGAGAAGGCCCACCCGGACATCTTCAACTCGCTGCTACAGATCCTGGAGGACGGTCGCCTGACCGACTCCCAGGGCCGGGTCGTGGACTTCAAGAACACGGTCATCATCATGACGACCAACCTCGGCACCCGGGACATCTCCAAGGGCTTCAACCTGGGCTTCGCGGCCTCGGGCGACACGAAGACCAACTACGAGCGCATGAAGAACAAGGTCTCGGACGAGCTCAAGCAGCACTTCCGCCCCGAGTTCCTCAACCGCGTCGACGACGTGGTCGTCTTCCCGCAGCTCACCCAGGCCGACATCCTGCGGATCGTCGACCTGATGGTCGGCAAGGTGGACGAGCGCCTCAAGGACCGGGACATGGGCATCGAGCTCTCCCAGTCCGCCAAGGAGCTCCTCTCCAAGAAGGGGTACGACCCGGTGCTGGGCGCGCGTCCGCTGCGTCGCACGATCCAGCGCGAGATCGAGGACACCCTCTCGGAGAAGATCCTCTTCGGCGAGCTGCGCCCCGGCCACATCGTGGTCGTGGACACGGAGGGCGAGGGCGACAACCAGACCTTCACCTTCCGCGGCGAGGAGAAGTCGGCCCTCCCCGACGCCCCGCCGATCGAGCAGGCGGCGGGCGGCGCGGGCCCGAACCTGAGCAAGGACGCGTGACCCTCCGGGGCCTCGCCTGAGAAACCCCGAAAGGGCCGGTGCTTTCGAGCACCGGCCCTTTCGCGTGCGCGGGGGCTCTACGAGCGGTGAGCCGGGCTCCTACGACAGTTGGCCGTCGTAGTCCGGCAGCTTGAAGGTCTTTTCCGCGTGGCCGCCCGTGAGGTCGGAGGTGCTGTTGCCGATGTTGGCGATGATCTTGTAGCCCTGGGACTCGATGTCGGCGCGCTGGGCGGTCTTGTAGGCGGCGACGTCCTTGAAGAGGTCGGTGAGGCCGCGGACGCGGAGGCCGGTGACGTCGTAGCCGTCGTGGGCGAGGTTGTACTGGGTGGGGAGGTACAGGAGGCCGGGGCGGGCGGTGACGAAGAAGAGGGCGACGTCGTGGTCCTGGGCGTAGCGGGCGACGTTCAGGACGGGCTTGTTGGCGGGCTGCGGGTAGCTGAAGCCGAAGTCGGTCTCCAGGGTGGTGTTGTCGATGTCGAAGACGATCGCCTGGCGTTCGCCGGCCGGGGCGGCGGCGATACGGCTCTGGACGTAGGGCAGCGCCTGGTCCATGACGGCCGCGCAGTCGCGCTGCCAGGTGGCGTAGTCGACGGTGGCCGCGGCCGCCGTGGGGGCCGCCTCGGCGGCCTGGGCGGGGGTGGCCAGGGCGGTGAGCGCGGCCAGGCAGACGGCGGCGGTGGCGGTGCGGCGCGCCCAGGGGCGTCTGGTCATCGGTGGGGGGTTCCTCTCGCGTCCGTACGGGGCAGGGCGGGTCCCGGAGACCGGAAATGTCAGGGACATGCTCTGCGAAGGGGGTGGCGCGAGGGGAACCGTAGGGTTACCGGGGGGTAGGTGGCCAGAGGCGCGGGTCACATTTACGGGAGGGCCGAATACCCCCGCCGGTGACATGCCGCACAGGCGAAATGTCCGTTACTACACCGGATAGTGGGAAACCTTATCCAGCCAAAATGGGACATTCATCCCGGGACTCTGGGTGATACCGCGATGTGGGCACGGCCGGAGTCCGGAGTGTGGGTTCTGTCGAGAATTGGGTGTTTTGGCGGGCTCTACTATGCCTCGCCGTAGTGAGGGGGGTTTGAGTGCGAATGGAATGCCGGGTTACCAATGTGTGGTCCCGCCCGGCGAACGGTGAAACATCCGTGTGCCGGGTGGCGCTCTGTCCCCCGAGTTCACGAGGTATAGATGTTCAAGCGTTCCACGTCTCGCCCCGCCCGTACGTCCCTCCGCAGCCGCGTGGCCGTCATGGCCGCCGGAGTCGGCGCCGCGGCCGTGCTGGGTGGCGGGGTCGCGAGCGCCGCGACCGCCCCCGCGACCTCCTGGGTGGACCCGGTGCAGCACTACACGCTCTCGGCCGGTTTCAACCAGGCCGGCAGCCACTGGGCCCACAAGCACAGCGGTCAGGACTTCGCGGTGCCCACCGGCACCAGTGTGCTCGCGGCGCACGGCGGCACGGTCGTCAAGGCCGGCCCGAACGGCGCCGGTGACGGTCCCGCCTACGGCAACGCCGTCGTCATCAAGCACGACAACGGCCTGTACTCGCAGTACGCCCACCTGTCCCGCATCGACGTGCGCGTCGGCCAGATCGTCAAGACCGGCCAGCACATAGCCCTCTCGGGCAGCACCGGCAACTCCACCGGCCCGCACCTGCACTTCGAGATCCGTACGACCCCGAACTACGGCTCCGCCGTCAACCCGGTCGTCTTCCTGCGCGCTCACGGCGTCCACGTCTGAGCGGCGCGCGTCCCGCACGGGACGTGACGTGACGGCGCCCTGACATCAGGGCGCCGTTCTCACTGCCTGCCGCGGGCGCCCTCGTGCGCCTGCGTCACCAGGTCCACGGCGACTTCGAGAACGGCCTGGCGCTTCTTCTCGGCGTCGCCCTCCAGGTCCTGCATCACGAACATCCCCGCGTGCAGCGTGAACAGCGCGCTGATGCAGCGCACCTGGTCGGTGAGCTGGGCCTCGGGGTCGATGATGATGTCCCTGAGGCCGCGCATCCGGTCCTTGAAGGTCTCGCCGATGCGCAGCTCCCGTACCGTCGCCTGGTTCTCCTGCATGAACCGGAAGAGCGGCTCCGCTCCGGCCAGCGCCTCGCTGTAGCGCCGGACGATCTCCTGCTTGGTCTCCAGGGTGTGCGGCTGTCCCTGTCCCCACTCGATCAGGTCCTCGATCGGCTGCGTCAGATCCTTGAAGAGGCTGACGATGATCTCTTCCTTGGTCTTGAAGTGGTAGTACAGGGCTGCCTTGGTCACGTCGAGGCGCTCCGCGATCTCGCGCAGAGACGTCTTCTCGTAGCCCTGCTCCGCGAAGAGCTCTAGCGCCACGTCCTGGATGCGCTGGCGGGTGTTGCCGCGGCGCTGCTGCTTGGTGCCGTCCATCGTGCCACCCATCCTCGTACTCCTCGCGCTTCCGGGAAACTTACTTGACGCCCGGCTAGTAAACTGGCTACCTTCAGTGTAGTGAACTAGCCGGGCGGCAAGTAAGTACCTGTCGCAAGGGAGTGGGAGAGATGGCGGACACACAGACGGTCCCCGCGGACCAGGGGAAACCCGCGGAGCCGGAGAAGCAGCCGAAGAGCGTACGCGTCGTTCTGATGGCGCTCATGATCGCGATGATGCTCGCGATGCTGGACAACATGATCGTGGGCACCGCGATGCCGACCATCGTCGGCGACCTCGGCGGGCTGGAGCACCTGTCCTGGGTGGTCACCGGCTACACGCTCGCGACCGCGGCCTCCACCCCCGTCTGGGGCAAGGTCGGCGACATGTTCGGGCGCAAGGGCGCCTTCCTCAGCTCGATCGTGATCTTCCTCATCGGTTCGGCGCTGAGCGGCATGGCCCAGGACATGGGCCAGCTGATCGGCTTCCGTGCCATCCAGGGTCTCGGCGCCGGCGGCCTCATGGTCGGCGTCATGGCGATCATCGGCGACCTGATCCCGCCGCGTGAGCGCGGCAAGTACCAGGGCATGATGGCCGGTGTCATGGCGCTCGCCATGATCGGCGGCCCGCTGGTCGGCGGCACCATCACCGACAACTGGGGATGGCGCTGGACCTTCTACATCAACCTGCCGCTCGGCGCGGTCGCGCTCGCGCTGGTCACCGCCGTGCTGCACCTGCCGAAGAAGCGGGCCAAGGCCGGCATCGACTACCTCGGTGTCGTGCTCCTGACCGTCGGCATCACCTCCATCGTGCTGGTCACCACCTGGGGCGGCACGCAGTACGCCTGGTCCTCCGCGCGCATCATGGAGCTCATCGCGCTCGGCGTGGCCTCGCTGGTCGGGTTCGTGTTCTGGCAGACCAAGGCCGCCGAGCCGGTGCTGCCGCTGCACATCTTCAAGAGCCGCAACTTCACCCTGATGGCCCTCATCGGCTTCATCACCGGCTTCGTGATGTTCGGCGCCACGCTCTTCCTGCCGCTCTACCAGCAGTCCGTCCAGGGCGCGTCCGCGACCAACTCCGGTCTGCTGCTCCTGCCGATGCTGGGCGCCATGCTCGTGACGTCCATGGTCGCCGGCCGGGTC
The DNA here is from genome assembly GCF_040703155.1 of Streptomyces sp. NPDC005435. NCBI lineage: Bacteria > Bacillati > Actinomycetota > Actinomycetes > Kitasatosporales > Streptomycetaceae > Streptomyces > Streptomyces sp. NPDC005435. The sequence continues at coordinate 25,159 of NZ_JBEXEQ010000001.1, read as the reverse complement.
ACCACCAACAGCGGCCGCTACAAGGCGTTCCCGATCGTGGGCGGCGCCCTGATGATCGTCGGCCTCTACCTGATGTCCACCATGGGCGTCGACACGACCCGGGTGACCTCCGGCATCTACATGGCCGTCGTCGGCGCGGGCATGGGCTGCCTGATGCAGATCACCATGCTGGTCGCGCAGAACAGCGTGGAGATGAAGGACATGGGCGTCGCCTCGTCCTCCGCCACCCTGTTCCGTACGCTCGGTTCCTCGTTCGGCGTGGCGGTCATGGGCGCGCTGTTCAACAACCGGGTGAACGACACCATGGCCGAGCGCGGCGGCGCCATGGCCCGCAAGGTCACCGAGAAGTCCGCCCAGCTGGACGCGGCGCACCTGCGCCTGCTCCCGGTCCCGCTGCAGGACGCGTACAAGCACGCGGTCTCGTCCGGTATCCACTCCGCCTTCCTGCTCGGCGCGGCGGTCGCGATCGTGGTCCTGGTCGCGTCCCTGTTCGTCAAGGAGGTCCCGCTGCGCGGCGGCGGCCCCCAGAAGACCGAGGCGGACGGCGCCGACGCCGCCCCGCTCCCGGTCGTCGAAGCGGTCTGACCCACCGCAGCACAGCCCGAAGGCCCCCGGCGCGTGTCCGCCCCGGGGGCCTTCGCCTTGCCTGCGGCCGCACCCGTCGCACCGGCTACACCGGCAGCACCGGATGGCTCCCCGTGTCCGTCGGGGCGTGTTCCGGGAGCCACAGGACCGCGACCGCGCCCTCGGACGGGACGCCCGGCGGGGCGCCCGGGGGGCGGACGTTGCGGAAGGTGAGGCGGGCGCCCAGGACCCGGGCCTGGCCGGCCGCGATGGTGAGGCCGAGCCCGTGGCCCTGGCCCGAGCGGTCCTCGCTGCCGGTGCGGAAGCGGCGCGGGCCCTCGGCGAGCAGCTCCTCGGGGAAGCCGGGGCCGTGGTCGCGGATGCGGATCACCCGGCCCTCGACGGTCACCTCGATGGGCGGCCTGCCGTGCCGGGCGGCGTTCGTGAGCAGGTTGAACAGCACCCGCTCAAGCCGCCGGGGGTCCGTGGTGACCTCGGACTCGTGCACCACCCGTACGACGATGTCCGGGTCCTTGGCGGTCACGCGCCGGGCGACGAAATCGCCCAGCATGATGTCCTGCAGCTCGGCCCGCTCGGAGGCGCCGTCGAGCCGGGCCACCTCCAGGACGTCCTCCACGAGGGTGCGCATGGCCTTGGCGCGGTCCAGGACCAGTTCCGTGGGCCGGCCGGGCGGCAGCAGCTCGGCGGCCGTCAGCAGGCCCGTCACCGGGGTGCGCAGCTCGTGCGCGATGTCGGCGGTGACCCGGCGCTCGGCCTCCAGGCGCTGCTTGAGCGCGTCCGCCATGGCGTCCACCGCGCGCGCGAGGTCGTCGGTCTCGTCGCGTACGACCCCGCCGATGGCCTCGCGCACCCGTACGTCCGTCGCGCCCTTGGCGACCTGGTTCGCGGCGGCCGCCGCCTTGCGCAGCCGCCGGGAGAGCTGCCCGCCGATCAGCACGCCGAGCGCGCTGCCGCCGAGCACCACCGCGATGGAGCCGATGACCAGCGCCTGGTCGAGGTCGGTCAGGATGTCGGTCGAGCGGTCCGGGAAGGAGCTGTGCAGGGACAGCACGTGTCCGCCCTTGACCGGCACCGCCGCCCAGATGTCCGGCTCCCCGGTGCCCTGGTCGCTGACGTAACTGGCCCGGCGCCCGTCCTCCACCTTGTCCCGCAGCGGGCCCGGCAGCTGCGGGTCGTCGATCTTGACGTTGGGGAAGTTGGGGCGCCCGGACAGCTCGTAGTTGCGCTGGGCGATCTGCACCCGCTGGTTGGCGAGGTCACGGGCGTTGTCCAGCATCGAGACCCGGGCCGCGTTGTGCACGACCAGGCTCAGCCCGATCGCCACCAGGCCCGCCACCAGCGCGATCGCCGCGCTCAGCTTCCATCGGAGCCCCGTTCTGAGGCCCACCCCCGCCATGCGCCGCACCGGGCGCCGGACGAATCCCGGCATGTCGGCTCCGCTCAGGCCCGCAGCTTGTAGCCGAAGCCGCGAACGGTCTCGATCCGGTCCTGGCCGATCTTCTGCCGCAGCCGCTGCACATGCACGTCCACGACCCGCGTGTCCCCGCCCCAGCCGTACTCCCACACGCGTTCGAGCAGCTTGTCGCGGGAGAGGACGGTGCCAGGGGCGCCGGAGAATTCAAGAAGCAGCCGCATCTCGGTCGGGGTGAGCGCCACGGGCCGGCCCGCCCGGCGCACCTCCATGCCCTCGGTGTCGATCTCCAGGTCCCCGAAAGCCAGCATCCCGCCGGAGTCGGCGCCGGCCCCCGCGCCGTCCGCCGTGTGCCCGGCGTGCCCGAAGCGGCGCAGCACCGCCCGGATACGGGCCACCAGCACCGCCCCGTCGAACGGCTTGGTCACATAGTCGTCGGCGCCCGCCTCCAGGCCGAGCACCACGTCGATGGAGTCGGCCCGCGCCGACAGCATGATCACCGGCACCGTCGACTCGTCCCGGATGCGGCGGCACAGGCTCACCCCGTCCAGGCCCGGCACCATCACGTCCAGGAGCGCGATGTCCGGCCGGTCGGAGCGGAACGCCGCGAGACCGGACAGCCCGTCCGGCATGGCGGTCACCGCGAAGCCGTCCCGCTCCAGGGCGAGCTGGGTGGCCTCACGGATGACGTCGTCGTCCTCGACGAACAGGACGTGGGTCTGCTCTGACATCCGGCTGCTCTCCGTCTCGTGGTCGGCGTCTGGTGGTCGGCCCGGTGGGGCGTCGCGGGTGGGGGCGTCAGGTGCCCGGGACCGGGCTGGGCTGCTCGCCGACGGCACCGCTGTAGTCGGTGTGGACCGGCTTGCCCTGCACGAACCGGCCGGTCTTCCACCGGTACGGGATCACGTCCTCCCCGGACGGGCTGGAGATGGGGTCCCCCTTCCGGTACACCTGCTTGGTCACGCTCAGCACACCCTGGTCGATCTCCGCGTAGACCGGCGACTCCTCGGTCCGGAAGACGTTCTGGTACGAGCCGCTCGCGTCCCGGTACACATACGACCCGATCCCGACCGCGTCCGTGCAGGTCAGCACGTTGATCACCACGTCGTCCCGGGCCCCGCCGGTCAGATCGCCGTAGGAGACGTCCACCGGGTAGTCGTCCCCGCCGCACGGCTTCAGCTCTTTCTTCACCGCCGCCGAGACCCCGGGGTCGGCCTTCAGCAGCCGCACCGCGTCCACCCGTTTGTACGTACCGGCCGGGCTCGGCGTCGGGGAGGCGGCACCGGCCACTGCCGAGGCGTGCGCCGGGCCCTCGTCCCGCGCGCCGGTGCCCCCGGTGCCGCACGCGGCGGCGAAAAGGGCGACGGCGGTGAGCGCGGCCGCAGCCGTGATCACCGCCCGTGAACTCCGCCGGGTCCCGTCGGACCCGTCGCCGCTCAGGCCGCGCAACGCTCCCGCTCCTCACGCTCCAGCGCGCGTGCGTCCAGATCGCGGGCCTCCAGCTCCTCGCGGAGCCGGGCGAGCGCCCGGTGCAGCGTGCTCTTGACCGTGCCCGGCGACATGCCGAGGGCCGCGGCCGTCTCCTCCGTGGACATCTGCTCCCAGTGTCGCAGCACCACGACACTGCGCTGCTTGGGAGCCAGCACCTTCATGATGTCCATCAGCAGGGAGCGGTCCGCGTACTGCTCGGTGGCGTCGTCCACGCACGCGTCCGGGAGCTGCTCGGTGGGGATCTCCTCCAGCTTGCGGGCCCGCCACCACTCGGTCCGCGTGTTGATCATGACCCGGCGCAGATAGGCGTCCGCGAGCCGCTTGTCCGCGATGCCCTCCCAGCGGCCGTACGTCCGCACCAGCGCCGTCTGGAGCAGGTCCTGGGCGTCCACGGGGTCCGGCACCAGCCGGCGCGCGCTGCGCAGCAACGCGTCCTGCCGCGTGCGGACGTACTCCTCGAATTCGAGCACCTCGCCCTGCGCCATGATCGACCGCCTCCGTCTCCCCGTCGCCCTGCCCAGGCTCACGCCTGACGTCTTCGGCCCGGTGGTCCGCCGGGCACGGAAGAAACCTACGGAGCTGTTGTCACGGGGCTGTGCGGAGCAGCCTGCGGCGGGCGCTCGGCTGTACGTCGGTTGTGTAACGGAAGTAGGTCCGGGGTAAGGAGAGTGGTCATCTTGCCCCGTTTCACGGGGAATTGCCGGTCCGGTCGTCCGGTGACACGGACCCGCTCCCTGTGACGCGGCGGTGCGTCAGCTCAGCGGCAGCCGGTACAGACCGCCCGCGAGCGGCTCCACGAGTCCGTCCGTCACGAGCCCGTCCAGCGCGCGGGCCCGCTGCACCGGCTCGTGCCACACCCGGTCCAGCGCGGACTGCGGCACCGGCACGTGCGCCTCCCGCAGCACCGCGAGCAGCTTGCCGCGCACCTGCCGGTCGGTCCCGGCGTACGTCTGGCCGCGCCGCGGCGGCCCGTCGTGCTCCGGCTTGCCCGCGAGCCGCCAGGCGCACTGGTCCGAGATCGGGCAGCTTCCGCAGCCCTCGTTCTTCGCCGTGCACACCAGCGCGCCGAGCTCCATGGAGGCGGCGGCCCAGCGCGCGGCCGTCTTCTCGTCCTCGGGCAGCAGCTCGCGGGCCAGGCGCCGCTCGGCGGCCGTGGTGGCGTTCGGCGGGTACTGGACCCCCGTCACCGCGCGCGCGAAGACCCGGCGCACATTGGTGTCGAGGACGGCGTGCCGCTGGCCGTAGGCGAAGGAGGCCACGGCGGCGGCCGTGTACTCGCCGATGCCGGGCAGCGCGAGGAGCTGGGCGTGGTCGGTGGGCACGTCACCGCCGTGCCGCTCCGTTATGGCGACGGCCGCGCCGTGCAGCCGCAGCGCGCGGCGCGGATAGCCGAGCCGGCCCCAGGCGCGCACCGCCTCGCCGGGCGCCTCCTTGGCGAGGTCGGCGGGGCGCGGCCAGCGGGCGACCCACTGCTCGTAGACGGGCAGCACCCGGTTCACCGGGGTCTGCTGCAGCATGAACTCGCTGACCATCACGCCCCACGGCCCCGCCTCCGGGCGGCGCCAGGGGAGGTCGCGGGCGTGGAGGTCGAACCAGGCGATCACGGGGGTGTGCAGCTTCTCAGTCATGACCCTTCGATCCTGCCACGCCGCGCACGGTCATCGTCGGTGACCGTGCGCGCACGGAGCGTCGGGGCGTTCACAAGACGCCCGTACTTGACGGCAGTTGCCGGGATGATGATCCGGAAAAGTTGGCGTCGGGGCGGCGGGGGACGCCGTCCGGCGGGGTGATCTCTCGTAGAGTTCGCCCGTGGGATCTCTGCGCAATCCGATCGGGCCGCTTCCCTCGTCCATCTACTGGCGACGGAGGGTCGTACTGGTGTCCGTGGTCGCCGTACTGGCGCTCCTGGTCACCTGGATCGTCACGTCCGGCGGCGGTGGCGGCAAGAAGAACGCCGACGGCACCAACGGCAAGAATCCCGCGTCCACCATCGCCCCGGGCCCCTCCTCGTCCGGCCCGGCGATCAGCCAACACCCGGGCGGGCGCGACGAGTCGGGGGACGGCGGCGACGACTCCGGCTCGGGGTCGGGCTCCGGCGGCGGCTCCGGCTCGGACGACGGCGACGGTTCCGGTTCCGGTTCCGACGACGGCTCGGGCACCGGGGGCTCGGGCTCGGGCGGTACGGGCTCCGGCTCCGGCGGCGGGGGTGTCGGTGCGTCCGACACGATCCCGGCCTCCTCCTCCCTGCCCGACTGCGCCCCCGGCGCGGTCAGCCTCAGCCTGCGCAGCGTCCACAACTCCTACTCGCCCGACCAGACCCCGACCTTCGAACTGGTCGTCAAGAACACGGGCTCCGCCGCCTGCAAGACCGACCTCGGCCCCCGGCACGCCGTCCTGTCGATCACCCCGGCCGACGGCGACGACCCCTTCTGGTCCTCGGACGACTGCCCCCAGGGCGCGACAAGCCTCGTCTTCAAGGTCCCGGCCGGCCAGAGCATCACCTACACGGTCAAGTGGGACCGCGCCCAGACCACCCCGAAGTGCACAACCCCCCAGCCGAACAAGGCGAAGCCGGGCACGTACCTACTGGAAGCGAAGGCCCAGGGCTTCGGGAAGACCCAGACGTCGTTCGTACTGTCGGCGGACTAGGGGTACTCGCAGGCGAGACCCGGGGCAACCGCGGTCTTCGAGGGGCGCGGGCGGCCGGTGTTTTCAGGCGGCGCGGGCAACCGGGGTTTCCGAGGAGCGCGGGGCAACCGGGGTTTCCGAGGAGCGCGGGGCAACCGGGGTCTTTGAGGGGCGCGGGGAACCGCGCGACCAGCCCACCACGACCCGCACCCGAAAACGAACCGCGAAGAACCTAGACGTACCGCTCGAGAATCGAGGACTCGGCCAGCCGCGAGAGCCCCTCCCGCACACTACGAGCCCGAGCCTCTCCAACCCCATCCACAGCCTGCAGATCATCCACGCTGGCAGCGAGCAGCTTCTGCAAGCCACCAAAGTGCTCCACCAGCCGATCAATGATCGCACCGGGCAACCGGGGAACCTTCGCCAGCAACCGGAACCCGCGAGGCGACACAGAAGAGTCCAGCGACTCAGGGGACGCGGTGTACCCCAACCCCCGCGCCACAGTCCCCAGTTCCAGCAGCTCCGCATGACTCAGCGCGTCCAGCTCGGACAACGCCTCCTCCACCGTCCGCGACCGCTTCGCCGTCGGCTCGGGCACATAGTCCCGCACGACCAGCTCGCGGTCCGGCTCGACGCCCGCGATCAACTCCTCCAGCTGAAGCGCGAGAAGACGCCCGTCCGTGCCCAACTCGACCACGTACTCGGCGATTTCGGTGGCGATCCGCCGGACCATCTCCAGGCGCTGCGCGACCGCGGACACGTCCCGGACGGTGACCAGGTCCTCGATCTCCAGCGCGGACAGCGTGCCCGCGACCTCGTCCAGGCGGAGCTTGTACCGCTCAAGGGTGGCCAGCGCCTGGTTCGCGCGGGAGAGGATCGCCGCCGAGTCCTCCAGGACCCGGCGCTGACCGTCCACGTAGAGCGCGATCAGCCGCATCGACTGGGAGACGGAGACGACCGGGAAGCCGACCTGCTTGGAGACGCGGTCGGCGGTGCGGTGCCGGGTGCCGGTCTCCTCGGTGGGGATCGTGGGGTCCGGGACCAGCTGGACGCCGGCGCGCAGGATCTTGGAGAGGTCCGAGGAGAGCACGATGCCGCCGTCGAGCTTGCACAGCTCGCGCAGCCGGGTCGCGGTGAACTCCACGTCCAGGACGAAGCCGCCCGTGCACATCGCCTCGACCGTCTTGTCCCAGCCGAGCAGGATGAGGCCGCCGGTGTTGCCGCGCAGGACCCGTTCCAGACCGTCGCGCAGGGCCGTACCAGGTGCCACGGCGCTCAGCGAGGCGCGCATCAGGCCATCGGGACCGGCACTCCCACCGGACTTTCCGGGAGCTGCTGCCCGGTCGTTGGCTGCCACTGCACTCCTCCGGTCGCAGGTTCTGACGCGTTTCGACGCGCTCCCGTCCCGACGCGCGTTTCGTACGGACGGGCGAGACCTGCACAAAGTCTACCGGCGCTCCTCCGCCTCCCGAGGGGCCTCCCGGCGACGCGAGCGGGGCAGCACCCGCAGCGCGTCGCCCATGTCCGCCACCTCAAGGACCTTCATCCCGGCCGGTACCTTGCCCGGATCGCCGGGGACCAGCGCGTGCGTGAAGCCCAGCCGGTGCGCCTCCGCGAGCCTGCGCTGCACGCCCGTGACCCGTCTGACCTCACCGGCGAGACCCACCTCGCCGATCGCCACGAGGTTCTTCGGCAGCGGGGTGTCACTGGCGGCGGAGGCCAGCGCGAGCGCGATCGCGAGGTCGGCGGCGGGCTCGGAGAGCTTCACCCCGCCCACGGTCGCGGAGTAGATGTCCCGCTTGCCGAGCGCGCTGATCCGGCCGCGCTGTTCGAGCACCGCCAGCATCATCGACACCCGGGAGGTCTCAAGACCCGAGGTGGTCCGGCGGGGGGAGGGGATCTGCGAGTCCACGGTCAGCGCCTGCACCTCGGCCACCAGCGGGCGGCGGCCCTCCAGGGTCACGGTGAGACAGGTGCCCGGCACCGGCTCGGCGCGCCGGGTCAGGAACAGTCCGCTGGGGTCGGCGAGTCCGGTGATGCCCTCGTCGTGCAGCTCGAAGCAGCCGACCTCGTCCGTCGCGCCGTAGCGGTTCTTGACGCCCCGGACCAGGCGCAGCCGGGCGTGCCGGTCGCCCTCGAAGCTCAGGACGACGTCCACCAGGTGCTCCAGCAGGCGCGGTCCCGCGATCGCGCCGTCCTTGGTGACATGGCCGACGAGCAGCGTGGACATCCCGCGTTCCTTGGAGGCGCGGATCAGGGCGCCGGCCACCTCGCGGACCTGGGCCATGCCGCCGGGGGCGCCGTCGATCTCCGGGGAGGCGACCGTCTGCACCGAGTCCAGGATCAGCAGGGAGGGCTTGACCGCGTCCAAGTGGCCGAGGACGGCGGACAGATCGGTCTCGGCGGCGAGATAGAGGTGGTCGTCCAGGGCGCCGATGCGGTCCGCGCGCAGCCGGACCTGGCTCGCGGACTCCTCACCGGTGACGTACAGCGTCTTGTGCTCCTCGCTCGCGGACTTGGCCGCCACGTCGAGCAGGAGGGTGGACTTGCCGACGCCGGGCTCGCCCGCGAGCAGCACGACCGCGCCGGGCACGAGTCCGCCGCCGAGCACCCGGTCCAGCTCGGGCACGCCGGTGGTGCGGGCGGTGGCCTGGCGGCCGTCGACCTGGCCGATGGGCACCGCGGAGCTGGTGACCCGGCCGGGTGCCGTCGTGCGCACCGCGGGCGCGCCGTACTCCTCGACCGTCCCCCAGGCCTGGCACTCGGGGCAGCGGCCGAGCCACTTGGCCGTCTGCCAGCCGCACTCGGTGCAGCGGTAGGACGGACGGTCCTTGGTGGTCTTGGTACGGGCAGCCATGCGGACACCGTAGTCCGCCCCACTGACAACGCCCCCGCGTGCTCCCGCAGGCACCCGTCGCCGAGGGGCGCACACGGGGCGTCCGGGTGCACGCGGGTGGTCCGGCGGGCGTCGCGATGCTCCGGTCGGGAGCCGCCGGGCGGAGCATCCGTGTCCCCTTATGAGGGATCGTTTCACCCGTACGGATTAAAAGGGCTCAAGGTGCGAGAAGAGGCACTCCGCGGGCGCCTACGGTCGCACAGGTGAGGAGCAGCAGTCCGGAGACCACGACCCGCACCACCGGCGCACACCGGGCGCACCGGGAGGCGCGTGACCGAGCCGCCGCGCGGAACATCGCCCGGCGGCCCTCGGCGTGCCACGAGCCGTACCTGGATGGTCTGTTCACCTACTGCCTCTCGGTGCTCTGCGACCACGACGCGGCCACCGCCGCCCTCGGAGAGGTCCTCGCGCTGGCCGAGCGGCGCGGCCCGCGCGTCCCGAAGACCACCGCCGACCGCAGGGCCTGGCTGTACGCGCTGGCCCGCTGGGCCTGTCTGCGCGGTCTCGCCGAGGCCCGCCGCACCCGCCAGGCCACCCACGCGGCGGGCCGCCCGGCCCACGGCACCGAAGCCGCCGGAGCCGCCGAACCCTCCGCGCCGCAGCCCTCCTCCGAGGTCCAGGAGCGCCGACGCCGCGAACTCGCCCTGCTCGCCTGGCCGGAGGCGGCCGGTACGACTCCCGAGCAGCGCGAGGCCCTGGAGCTGGCCGTCCGGCACCGGCTCGCCGCCCCCGAGGTCGCCGCCGTGCTCGGCCTGGAGCCCGCCGCCGCCCGCGATCTGCTCTCCTCCGCCGCCTGCGAGGTCGAGCGCACCCGCGCCGCGCTCGCCGTGGTCGAGACCGGCGGCTGCCCGAGCGTGGCCCACCTGACCGGCGACAGCCGTCTCGTCCTCAGCGCGGCCCTGCGCCGCGAGCTGGTCCGGCACGTGGACGACTGCCCGCGCTGCCGCCGCACCGCCGAGCGCGCGGTGCCCGGCCGCTGGCCCGGCGCCACGGTCACCCCCGCCGAGCTGCCCGTCCTCCAGGCACCCCGGGCCGCCCTGCACGCCGCGCTCGCCGGCCATCCCCGCGCGCGGGGAGCCGCCGTACCGCGCTTCGACCGGCGCGGCTTCCCCATGGACCCCAAGGACCGCGCGGCCCGCCGCGACCGGCTCCGCGCGCGGGCCGTCACCACGACCGTGGTCGCCACCGTCGTCGCCGCCCCCGTCCTCGCCCTGTGGGCCGCCTACCGCAGCGCCCCCACCGCCGACGACGGCCGCCCCGCCGCCGCGCCCGGCGCGAGCGGCCCGGACACGCTCGACGGCGACCACCCGGGGGCGTACGAGAACGCGGGCAACGCCAGCGTGAAGCCCGAACCCCGGCCCGGCGGCACGGCCGACCCGGACGTCTCGGTCGAGGTGGTCAGCGTCTCCGGCGCGGGCAAGAAGGGCGCCGGACAGCTCACGATCGGCGCGGCCACCGAGGGCGACACCACGCTGATCACCCTGCGCGCCTCCGGCTCCGGGCCCGTCCACTGGTCCGCCGCCACCCGGCAGCCCTGGCTCTACCTCAGCCGCTCCTCGGGCACCCTCGCGCCCGGCGACACGCTCACGGTCCGGGTGTACGTGGACCACCTGCGCGAACCCGCCGGGCACTGGCGCGCCCGGGTCGCCGTCGCCCCGGCGGGCGCGGTCGTCACGATCACCGGGTACGGCAGGGCCCGTACGACCCCGCCCGCGACCTCGGCCCCGCCGAGCAGCACACCCCCGGCCTCCCCGACCCCGCCGCCGACGGACCCGCCCAGCAGCGAGCCCCCGCCGAGCGACAGCCCGAGTCCCACGCCGCCGGACCCGGCGACCTCCGAGCCGCCGCCCGTGACCCCGACCCCGCCCACCGACCCGGACCCCTCGGTCCCGGTGGCCGACTGACCGGTCCGGGGACCGTTCTCAGCCCGACTCGCCCGGCCGCGCCGGGTCCGCCGGGTGCGGGGCCACCAGCGGAAGCCGCGAGGCCAGCCGCTGTTCGCACAGCTCGACCAGCCGGTCGTACCCCGCCTTGCCCATCAGCTCGGTCAGCTCGGCCCGGTAGGAGACGTAGACCGGGTCGCCCGCGCCGTGCGCGGAGGTCGCCGAGGTACACCACCAGTGCAGGTCGTGGCCGCCCGGGCCCCAGCCCCGGCGGTCGTACTCCCCGATGGACACCTGGAGGACCCGGGTGTCGTCGGGGCGGTCGATCCAGTCGTACGTCCGGCGGATCGGCAGCTGCCAGCACACGTCCGGCTTGGTCTCCAGCGGCTCGCGGCCCTCCTTCAGGGCCAGGATGTGCAGCGAGCAGCCCGCGCCGCCCTCGAAGCCGGGGCGGTTCTGGAAGATGCAGGAGCCCTGGAAGGGGCGGGTCTGCCGGGAGCCCTCGTCGTCCTCGGCGACCCAGCCGCCGCGCACGCCCTCGTCGTGGTGCTGCCAGATGTCCGGGGTGAGCCGGGCCACGTGCTCCGCGACCCGCTTCTCGTCGTCCTCGTCGGAGAAGTGCGCGCCCAGCGAGCAGCAGCCGTCGGCCGCGCGGCCCGCCTGGATGCCCTGGCAGCCGCTGCCGAAGATGCAGTTCCAGCGCGAGGTCAGCCAGGTCAGGTCGCAGCGGAAGACCTGTTCGTCGTCCGCCGGGTCGGGGAACTCCACCCACGCGCGCGCGAAGTCGAGCCCCTGCTCGTCGTCCACCGGCGCGGCGTCCTTGCGCCTCTTGGACACTTTGTCCGCCTTGTCGTGCTTGGCGGCCTTCTCGTCCTTCGCCTTTTTCGTCTTTGGCACGGGTCCAGGGTAAGTGGCCGAACCCCCTGATCGGGGCCGCCGGCGGGGGCAATGGCAGTAGCGTTCCGTACATGAGACTCGGTGTCCTGGACGTGGGTTCGAACACGGTGCATCTGCTGGTCGTGGACGCGCATCCCGGTGCGCGTCCGCTGCCCGCGCACTCGCACAAGGCCGACCTCCGGCTGGCCCAGCTCCTCGACGGGGACGGGGCCATCGGGGACGAGGGGGTCGACCGGCTCGTGGCGGTCGTACGGGAGGCGCTGGAGGCGGCCGAGGACAAGGGCGTGGAGGACCTGCTGCCCTTCGCGACCTCCGCCGTGCGCGACGCCCGCAACGCCGAGGACGTGCTCGCCCGGGTCGCGGACGAGACCGGGGTACGGCTCCAGGTGCTCAGCGGGGCCGAGGAGGCGCGGCTCACCTTCCTCGCGGTGCGCCGCTGGTTCGGCTGGTCGGCCGGAAAGCTGCTGGTCCTCGACATCGGCGGCGGCTCCCTGGAGGTCGCCTACGGCCTGGACGAGGAGCCGGACGCGGCCGTCTCCCTGCCGCTCGGCGCGGGCCGCCTGACCGCGGGCTGGCTGCCGGCCGACCCGCCCGACCCGGACTCGGTACGCGCCCTGCGCCGGCACGTCCGTACGGAGATCGCCCGCACGGTCGGGGAGTTCGTCCGCCACGGCGCCCCCGATCACGTCGTCGCCACCTCCAAGACCTTCAAGCAGCTGGCCCGCCTCGCCGGCGCCGCCCGCGACGCCGACGGCCTCTACGTGCAGCGGGAACTCAAACGCGAGTCCCTGGAGGCCTGGGTCCCCCGCCTCGCCGCCATGTCCGCCGACCAGCGCGCCGAACTCCCCGGCGTCTCCGAGTCCCGCGCCGGCCAACTCCTCGCGGGCGCCCTGGTCGCGGAGGGCGCGATGGACCTCTTCGGGGTGGAGAGCCTGGAGATCTGCCCGTGGGCTCTGCGGGAAGGCGTGATCCTGCGACGGCTTGACCACATGGGGGCGGGGTGAGGACCGGCTGCGCCGGGCCTTGCGGGTGGGGTGCGGGTGTGGGGTGAGGTGCGGCTGCGGGATGGGGTGCGGGTGTGGGATGGGGTGCGGCTGTGAGGTGAGGTGCGGCTGCGGGGTGGGGGTGCGGTTGCCGAGTGGGGTACGGCTGCTGGGTGGGGTCCGGTGCCGGTTCGGTGGCGCTCGGGAGGGCGTGTGCTCTCCGGCGCCTGCCCGGTGAGGTCCCGCCCTCGCGCGCTGCCCCCGGTGGGCCGGGCCCGTGGCGGTGTCCGCTCCGCCTCGGGGCGCCGGCCCTGTGCCCCGGGCGCCCGGCAGCCCCCGCGTCCCGGCGCCGGCTGACAGCCACCCGCCCGCCTTCCCCTGACGGCACCTGTCGGCCTCGTCCGCCGCCCGCCCCATCCCGCAGCCGCGCACCCTCCCTCACCCCGGGCTCCCATGCCCCTACTCCCCGGTCAGGCGGTGCCCGCCACCCCGGTGTCTCCGCCCGGCGGCGGTCGCCCGCCGCACCTCTGTGGCGGTGCCCGTCACCCTGGCCCACCCCGGCTGCGGGCGCGTCCGCCGTCGTCCTGGGCCGCCCGGCGGTCTCGCGTCTACGCCCCGGTCCTGTCGCGGCGGTGGCCGCCACCTCGGCGGCGGTCGCCCGCCGCACCTCTGTGGCGGCGCCTGTCGCCCCTGGCCCGCTCCGGCTGCGGGAGCGTCCGCCGTCGCTCTGGCCCGCCCGGCGGTCCCGCGCCTACGCCCCGGTCCTGCCCCGGGGGCGCCCGCCACCCCGGCGGCGGTCGCCCGCCGTACCCCTGTGGCGGCGCCTGTCGCCCCTGGCCCGCTCCGGCTGCGGGAGCGTCCACCGTCGCTCTGGCCCGCCCGACGGTCCCGCGCCTACGCCCCGGTCCTGCCCCGGCGGTGCCCGCCACCCCGGTGCCTCCGCCCGGCTGCGGCCGCCCGCCGTACCCCTGTGGCCGCGCCTGTCGCCCGTGCCCGCCCCGAGCTCCCGTGCCCGCGTCACCGCTCCCCGGCCCGGCGGCGCCTGCCCCCCCGGTCCGGCGGTGCACGCCCCCCGGTGTCTCCGCCCCGGCTCCGGTCGCGCGCCTCACCTCGGCGGCCGCGCCCGTCGCCCTGGCTCGCCCCGAGCTCCCGTGCCCGCTTCCTCGCCCCCGGCCCGGCGGTGCCCGCCCCCCGGCCCGGCGGTGCCCGCCCCCCAGCCCGGCGGTGCCCGCCCCCCCCCGGTGTCTCCGCCCCCGCTCCCGTCGCGCGCCCCACCCCGGCGCCCGCACGCCATCGCCCAGCCCCTCTCCCCGGCCGCCCGTCAGTCCCCGTATCTCCGCCCCGTCCGGGGACGCCCCGCGCCGCTCTCACCCCACCCCGTAAGGTGTCCCCGTGGCTGAACCAAGGGACGTAAAGGTCGCCCTGTCGACGGCCTCCGTCTACCCGGAGTCGACGGCGACGGCCTTCGAGATGGCCGGGCGCCTCGGGTACGACGGGGTCGAGGTCATGGTGTGGACCGATCCCGTCAGCCAGGACATCGAGGCGCTGCGCAGGCTGTCCGACCACCACGGTGTGCCGATCCTCGCCGTGCACGCGCCCTGTCTGCTGATCACCCAGCGGGTCTGGTCCACCGACCCGTGGACCAAGCTGCGCCGGGCGCAGTCGGCCGCCGAGAAGCTGGGCGCCTCCACGGTCGTCGTCCACCCGCCCTTCCGCTGGCAGCGGCAGTACGCCCGTGAGTTCGTCGAGGGCGTCTGGCGCATGGCCGACGAGACGGACGTACGGTTCGCCGTCGAGAACATGTACCCCTGGCGCTACCGCGACCGCGAGATGCTCGCCTACGCCCCCGAGTGGGACGTCACCAAGGACGACTACCGGCACTTCACGATCGACCTCAGCCACACCGCCACCGCCCGCACCAGCGCGCTCGACATGCTGGACCGCATGGGCGACCGGCTCGGCCACGTCCACCTCGCCGACGGGCGCGGCTCCGCCAAGGACGAGCACCTGGTGCCCGGCCGGGGCGACCAGCCCTGCGCGGAGGTGCTGGACCGGCTGACCCGGACCGGTTTCGACGGCCATGTCGTCCTGGAGGTCAACACCCGGCGCGCGATGTCCAGCGCCGAGCGCGAGGCGGACCTCGCCGAGGCCCTGGAGTTCACCCGCCGCCACCTCGCGGCCGACGTCCGGGTGCCCCGGCCGTGAGCGACGGCACCGGGCGCCGCCGGGGCCGGCCCCCGCGCACCGAGTCCGGCGACACCCGCGACCGCATCCTCGCCGCGGCCCGCGAGGAGTTCTCCGAGCGCGGCTACGAGAAGACCTCCGTACGCGGCATCGCCAAGGCCGCCGGGGTCGACTCCGCCCTGGTCCACCACTACTTCGGCACCAAGGAGAAGATCTTCGAGGCGGCCGTCACCGTCTCCTTCGCGCCCGCCTTCGCCGCCCCGGACGCCCTCGCGGACGGCCCGCTGGAGACGGTGGGGGAGCGGTTCACCCGCTTCGTGTTCGGCATCTGGGAGAACCCCGCGACCCGCGCCCCGCTGCTCGCCATCGTCCGCTCGGCGGTGAACAACGAGGGCGCCGCCGCCGTCTTCCGCCGGCTGGTCGCCGCCCAGCTGCTGGGCCGTATCGCGAGCCGCTTCGGCGGTCCCGACGCCGAGCTGCGCGCCGAACTGGCGGCCGCCCAGCTGGTCGGCACGGCCATGCTCCGGTACGTGATCAAGGTGGAGCCGCTGGCCTCGGCGGACGTGGAGCGGATCGTGGAGCGGCTGGCACCGGTGGTGCAGGGGCATCTCACGGGGGAGTGAGCGGCCGGGCGGATTTTCGTACACCTGGGCGCGCGGACCGTCCGAGCCCGCCGTACAACTGGGCGCGCGGACCGTCCGAGCCCGCCGTACAACTGGGCGCGCGGACCACCCGAACCCGCCGTACGACGAGACCCGCCACAAGACACCCGTCCCGCATTCCGGACACATCGTCCCGCCCGCTGGATGACCGGCGTACGCTCGGCAGCAGTCAGAGGCGTCTCTGACCCGTCATTCCCCGAAGGAGCGAGCGACGATGCCCGAGCTGAGGTCCCGCACAGTCACCCACGGCCGCAACATGGCGGGCGCCCGCGCCCTTATGCGTGCCTCGGGTGTACCCGGTGCGGACATCGGCCGGAAGCCGGTCATCGCGGTGGCCAACTCCTTCACCGAGTTCGTGCCCGGTCACACCCACCTCCAGCCGGTCGGCCGGATCGTCAGCGAGGCGATCCGCGAGGCGGGCGGCATCCCGCGCGAGTTCAACACCATCGCCGTGGACGACGGCATCGCCATGGGCCACGGCGGCATGCTCTACTCCCTGCCCTCCCGCGACCTGATCGCGGACTCGGTGGAGTACATGGTGGAGGCCCACTGCGCCGACGCCCTGGTCTGCATCTCCAACTGCGACAAGATCACCCCGGGCATGCTGATGGCCGCCCTGCGCCTGAACATCCCGACCGTGTTCGTCTCCGGCGGCCCCATGGAGTCCGGCCGCGCCACCCTGGTCGACGGCACCGTGCGCACGCTGGACCTGGTCGACGCGATCTCCGACGCGGTCAACGACAAGATCTCCGACGAGGACATCCTCCGTATCGAGGAGAACGCCTGCCCGACCTGCGGCAGCTGTTCCGGCATGTTCACCGCCAACTCGATGAACTGCCTGACCGAGGCCATCGGCCTCTCCCTGCCGGGCAACGGCTCGGTCCTCGCCACGCACACCGCCCGCAGGGCGCTGTACGAGGACGCGGCGCGCACGGTCATGGACATCACCCGCCGCTACTACGAGCAGGACGACGAGACGGTCCTGCCCCGCTCGATCGCCTCCTTCCAGGCGTTCGAGAACGCCATGGCGCTGGACATCGCCATGGGCGGCTCCACCAACACGATCCTGCACCTGCTGGCCGCCGCCCAGGAGGCGGGCGTTCCCTTCGGCCTGGAGCAGATCGACGCCGTCTCCCGCCGCGTCCCGTGCCTGGCGAAGGTCGCGCCCAACGTCGCGAAGAACCGCACGTACTACATGGAGGACGTGCACCGCGCGGGCGGCATCCCCGCCCTCCTCGGTGAACTGCACCGCGCCGGACTGCTCAACGAGGACGTGCACGCGGTGCACAGCCCGTCGCTCGCCGACTGGCTCAAGACCTGGGACGTGCGCGGCGGTTCACCCTCCGCCGAAGCCGTCGAGCTGTGGCACGCGGCGCCCGGCTGCGTCCGCTCCGCCGAGGCATTCTCCCAGTCCGAGCGCTGGGACTCCCTGGACGACGACGCCGAGGGCGGCTGCATCCGCTCCGCCGAGCACGCCTACTCCAAGGACGGCGGCCTCGCGGTCCTCAGGGGCAACCTCGCCGTCGACGGCTGCGTGGTGAAGACCGCCGGCGTGGACGAGTCGGTGTGGACCTTCGAGGGCCCGGCCGTGGTCTGCGAGTCCCAGGAGGAGGCCGTCCGGCGCATCCTCACCCAGGAGGTCAAGGACGGCGACGTGGTCGTCATCCGCTACGAGGGCCCCAAGGGCGGCCCCGGCATGCAGGAGATGCTCTACCCGACCTCGTATCTCAAAGGCCGCGGCCTCGGCAAAACCTGCGCCCTGATCACCGACGGCCGCTTCTCCGGCGGCACTTCGGGCCTCTCCATCGGCCACGCCTCCCCGGAAGCGGCCTCCGGCGGCACCATCGCCCTGGTCCGCGACGGCGACCGCATCCGCATCGACATCCCGAACCGCACCATCGAACTCCTCGTGGACGACGCCGAACTGGCCCGCCGCGACGCGGAGTTGGGCGGGGTCTACGCCCCGGCCAACCGCGACCGCAAGGTCTCCGCCGCCCTGCGCGCCTACGCCGCGATGGCCACCAGCGCCGACCGGGGCGCCGTGCGCGACGTGAGCCTCCTGGGCTGACCGGACGACAGCGAAAGGGGGCCGGTGCGCGACGCCGGTCCCCTTCGTGTCGTCACCAGCCGGACGGATGCCGCGCGTCCACGGCGAAGACGCTCCCGTCGGGAGCGGAGGCGTAGACGCGGGAGCCGGCCACCAGAGGGGCCGGGAGCGAGCCGACGAGTTCGCCGGCGTGTGCCCCCAGCCTCGGCGGGGTCTGCCCGAGGAGTGTTCCGTGGCGCGCGTCGACGGCGATCAGGCGTCCGTCGGCGGCGGAGAAGTACACGCGGCCACCGGCGGCCACCGGTGCGGAGCCGCGGCTCACCGCCGTCTGAAGGACCCATCCCTGCTTGGGGCGTGAGACATCGACGGCCTCCAGCGCACCGCCCGCGGCCAGCAGGTACACGACGCCGCCGCCGACGCCGGCCTGGGGTGCCAGCCGGGGGACGGCGAGCGGCGCCCGCCGCAGTGCCTTCGTCGCCGGGGTGTAACGCACCACCGCGTCCGTCTGCCCGGAGGCACGATCGACCGAGAGGAAGTACAGGGCGCCCCCTTCGCTGCCGACCGGCCGCAGCGAGCCCGCCAGCCGCGTCCGCAGGCGTTCGGCACCGGTGACCGGATCCACGGCAATGACGTGCGTGGAGGTTCCGTCCGCCGAGGTGGTCACCGCGTACACCGACGGATCACCGGGGAACGAGGCGAGCGTCGGTGTGCCACCGCCCGGGACCGCCCGCCGCCACCGCGTGCCGCCCGATCCGCCGTCGATCCCGGATACCGACCCGTCGGCGCCCGTCACGAGGAACACGTCGGCGGAGCCGGGTGCGGTGCCGGGCGCGGTGCCCTGCCCCGCCACCTCCCGCTTCCAGCGTGTCCTGCCCGACGAGGGGACGAGTGCCTCGACGCGCCGCCCCGTCACCACCTGGAGAAGACCGCCCGACAGCGACGGCCTGCCGCTCGTACCGTCCCCGGCGACGGACCGCCGCCACAGCCGGGTGCCGCGCGCCGCGTCGAGCGCGAACGCCTCTCCGGCGCGCAGGCAGAGCAACTTTCCCTCGTCGTAGACGCATTGAGGCATCCCGGAACCGTCGCCCGCGGGCTTCCGCAGCCATGGCGCGACTGCCGCGGCGCCGCGCACCGCGACCTTCTCCGTTCCTTCCGCGGCCTGGCCGCCGCCGAACCACCGCACGGCACCTGCCGCACCGCCCACGACGAGCACCACGAGCACGACCGCCGCGGCCGCGCGAGTCCCCCGGCCGCGCAGCCACCCCCGGGAAGCAGCCGCGGGCGTCGTCGCGGAGACGCCCCCGGCGACGGAAGCGCCCTCGGCGGCGGCCTCCCGCGCCGGTCCGGGCCCCAGGGGGCGCTGTGCCGGGAAGAACGGGCGAGTCTCGTACGCGGCCGCCGTCGACCTCAGCTCCCGCATCAGCTCGTCCGGGGTCGGCCGGTCCCCGGGCTCCTTGGCGAGGCAGCTCCGCACGAGCGGCGCGAGATCCTCCGGAACACCGGTCAGGTCCGGTTCGTCGTGCACCACTTGATAAGCCACGACATAGGGGCTGTCGGAGTCGAACGGTCCTCGCCCCGTCGTCGCGTGCACCAGCACCGATCCCAGGGCGAAGACATCGGCAGCCGGTCCCACTTCCTTCGGCCGGCGGAACTGCTCGGGCGCCATGAACGGCGGCGTGCCGATCAATTTGCCCGTCTCGGTGCGCAGTTCACTGTCCGCGGGCCGGGAGATGCCGAAGTCGATCACCTTCGGGCCGTCCTCGGCGAGCAGCACGTTGCCCGGCTTCAGATCCCGGTGCACGACCCCGGCCCGGTGGATGTCCCGCAGCGCCTCGGCGAGCCCGGCCATCAGCCGCCGGGACTGCGTCGCGTCCAGCGGGCCATTCCGCTTCACCTGTTCCGCCAGCGTCGGACCGGGGATGAACAGCGTCGCCATCCAGGGCCGTACGGCGTCCGGATCGGCGTCGACGACGGGGGCCGTGAAGGCGCCGCTCACCCGGCGAGCCGCCGCCACCTCCTGCCGGAAGCGGCCTCTGAACTCGGGGTTCTCGGCGTATCCGGCATGGACGACCTTCACTGCGAGTTTCAGTCCCGAGGTGCTGTGGGCCATGTGCACCACGCCCATGCCGCCGGACCCCAGCCGGGACTCCAGGCGGTAGTTACCGGCGTACTCGGGAAGTTCCGCTTCCGTGCCCGCTCCGGTGTTCGGCTGTGGCGCCATGGACCACCCCCGTGATCTTCGGGTCACGCGCGACGCAGGGAGCCTAGTCGATGACCCGTACGAATCCGGGTGGGCCCTCCGGGACCATTGAGGGTTTTGTTCGAACTAGGCACGCCTGTTTCATGATTCGATGCGCGGTAGTCGAACGATCCCGTGACCGCCATGGGGTCCGAGGGGGGGCGTCATGTCCGTCGACCGTACCGAGGAAGTGTCCACCGCCACCGTGCCGGAAGCGCTCACGGCGCAGGCGACCGTCAGCACCTACCCCGTCGCCCCGGGGGTCCGTCTGAACGTCCGCAGCGGCCCCGGCACCGGGTACGGCATCGTCCGCCTCCTGCCGGAGGGTGCCCGCGTCCCGATCTTCTGCCAGACGCCGGGCACCAAGGTCAGCGGTCCCTACGGCACCTCGAACATCTGGGACAACATCGACAACGGCGAGTACGTCTCCGACGCCTACGTGCACACCGGCAGCGACGGCTACGTGGCCGACCGCTGCTCCTGATCCCACCGGAAAGGCAACGACATGACTTCCCCACGCCGCAGATCCGCCCTGCTCGCAGGCGCCGCGGGAGCCCTCCTCCTGGTGACGGGCCTCGCGGCCCCCGCGAGTGCCGCCCCGGCCGCGCCCGCGACCGCCACGGCCAGTTACGCCGTCGCTCCGGGCGTCCGTCTGAACGTCCGCAGCGGCCCCGGCACCGGGTACGCCCTCATCCGCGAGCTGCCCGAGGGCGCCCAGGTCACCATCAACTGCCAGTCGCCGGGCACCACCGTCAACGGCTACTACGGCACCTCGAACATCTGGGACAACATAGGCTCCGGCGAGTTCGTCTCCGACGCCTACGTGCACACCGGCAGCGACGGCTACGTCGCCAACCGCTGCCTCTGACCCGGCCCGCCGGCCGCCGCCCCCGGGCCGCCATAATCGTCCCCGTGAGCGACGAAACCGGCACCAGCCCCGAAACCCGCGCCGGGGGCGGCGACGCGGGCCCCCGCCCCGAGCCCCTGCGCTTCTACGGCACGTCCTGGGTGGACCACGGCAGCGGCTACGCGGCCCGCCGCGCCGGCACCGCCCTGGGCGCCCTCGCCGCCGCCGGCGCCGCCTGCCTGGTCCTGCGCTTCGCCTACCAGGGCCTCCAGATCGCGGGCACCGGCTCCTTCGTGACGCTCCTGGTCGTCGGCATGTTCGCCGTGTGCAGCGCGCTCGCCTTCGGCAACACCTGGCAGAGCTACGAACGCCGCCCCGACCCCGACCGCCAGGCCTCCCTGCGCGGCCTCCTCACCATCGGCTTCGTCGGCTCCCTCCTCGCCTACGCCTGCCGCGCCTTCCTGGAAGCCCCCGGCGAAAAACTCGCCCGCGCCGAGTACGACAAGGCCCACACCGAGTACACCCGCACCCGCTCCCGCCGCACGGGCAACCCGGCGAAGAAAAAGCGCGGCAAGTAGGACACGGGGGCGGCGGCGCCGGGGGCGAGGCGCCGGGGCGCCCCGCGAGCCGTCCCGCGCGAAGCCTGCCGCGCACCCCGCCCCACGCACCCCCCGCCCGAAACCCACTCCCCACACCCGCCCCACCCCGCGCACCATGGACCGCATGCCCCCATGCGAACCCACCGCAGCCCCGCCCTCCCGCTCCACGCGCGCCCACTCCTTCAACGCGGCCGCCGCCCAGTACTCCGCGAGCCGCCCCTCCTACCCGCCCGCCCTCCTGGACGCGCTGGAGGAGCTGTCCGGCCGCCCCCTGGCCGGGGCCCGCGTGGTGGACGTGGGCGCGGGCACCGGCATCGCGAGCCGCGTGCTGCACGAGCGCGGGGCACGCGTCCTCGCCGTCGAGCCCGGCGCGGGCATGGCCGCCGAGTTCCGCCGGGCCCTGCCGGACGTCCCCCTGGTCCGGGGCGACGGCAACGCCCTCCCGGTCGCCGGCGCCCACGCCGACCTCATCACCTACGCCCAGGCCTGGCACTGGACCGACCCGGCCCGCTCGGTGCCGGAGGCGCTGCGGGTCCTGCGTCCGGGCGGCGCGCTCGCGCTGTGGTGGAACACCGACGCCCCCGACATCGAGTGGATCTCCGAGGCCGGTGAGCGCATCGCGCGCTTCTTCGGCCTCGACCTGCCCGCCGAGAAGCGCAAGGCGCCGGCCCGCACCGAGTTGGCCGACCCCAGCGGCCGACTCGACTTCCGGCGCCGCGTGGTCCGCTGGAGCCGCCGCGTCCCCCTCGACGTCCACCTCGCGAACCTCGGCAGCCACTCCGCCTTCCTCCTCACCCCGCAGGAGGACCGCACCGCCTTCATGGCCGAGGAGCGCGCCCACCTGCGGAAGGTCTTCCCGGACGGCGTGGTCGAGGAGACGTACGACGTGCAGCTGATCGTCGCCGTAAAACCCTGACGCCCACCCCGCCGTAACGGCGTAACCCCACGGAACGGCGGCCCGGTACCCCTACCCGGCCGCCGTTCCGCATGCCCGGCCCCTTGACGGCGACACGCCACGGGAGAATTATTCATCACGTGATGAATAACGAGCCTCCACCCACCCCGGCGGCCGTCCACGCCGACGCCCTCACCGTCGTACGCGGCCCCCGCACCGTCCTCCACGCCCTCGGCTTCACCGTCCCCCGGGGCCGCATCACCGGCCTGCTCGGCCCCTCCGGCTGCGGAAAGTCCACGCTGATGCGCGCCATCGCCGGCACCCAGGCCAAGGTCACCGGCACCCTCGACGTGCTCGGCCGCCCGGCGGGCCACCCCGCCCTGCGCCACCGCCTCGGCTACGTCACCCAGGCCCCCTCCGTCTACGACGACCTCACCGTCCGCCAGAACCTCGACTACTTCGCCGCGATCCTCGACCCCGGCCGCGCAGCCGCCGACCGCCGCCGCACCGCCGTCACCCGCGCCCTCGCCGACGTGGACCTCACCACTCACGCGGATGCCCTCGCCGGAAACCTCTCCGGCGGCCAGCGCAGCCGCGTCTCCCTCGCCGTCGCCCTCCTCGGCACCCCCGAACTCCTCGTCCTGGACGAACCGACCGTCGGCCTCGACCCCGTACTCCGCCGCGACCTGTGGACCCTCTTCCACACCCTCGCCGCCGAACGGGGCACCACCCTCCTCGTCTCCTCCCACGTCATGGACGAGGCCGAGCGCTGCGACCACCTCCTCCTCATGCGCGACGGGCGCGTCCTCGCCGACGACACCCCGGAGAACCTGCGCACCCGCACCGCCACGGACACCGTCGAGGCCGCCTTCCTGCACCTCGTGGACGAGGCCGCCGCCACCGACCGCACCAAGGAGCCGACCCGATGAGCACGACCACCGCGGCCGCGCTGAACCCCGGCCGCACGACCGCCACCGCCGCCCGCGTCCTGCGCCAGCTCCGCCACGACCCCCGGACCATCGCCCTGATGCTCCTGGTCCCCTGCCTGATGCTGGTCCTGCTGCGCTACGTCTTCGACGGCAGCCCCCGCACCTTCGACAACATCGGCGCGTCCCTGCTCGGGATCTTCCCGCTGATCACGATGTTCCTGGTGACCTCCATCGCCACCCTGCGCGAACGCACCTCCGGCACCCTGGAACGCCTCCTGGCCATGCCGCTCGGCAAGGCCGACCTCATCGCCGGTTACGCCCTCGCCTTCGGCGCCGTAGCCGCCGTCCAGTCCGCCCTCGCCACCGGCCTCGCCGTCTGGCTCCTCGGCCTCGACGTCACCGGCTCGCCCTGGCTCCTCCTCCTGGTCGCGCTCCTGGACGCCCTGCTCGGCACGGCCCTCGGCCTCTTCGTCTCGGCCTTCGCGGCCTCGGAATTCCAGGCGGTCCAGTTCATGCCCGCGGTGATCTTCCCCCAGCTCCTGCTGTGCGGCCTCTTCACCCCGCGCCCCGACATGCACCCCGCACTGGAGGCCATCTCCGACGTCCTCCCCATGTCCTACGCCGTCGACGGCATGAACGAGGTCCTCCACCACCCCGACATGACGACGACCTTCCTCCGCGACGTCCTGATCGTGGCCGGCTGCGCCCTCCTGGTCCTCGCCCTGGGCGCGGCCACCCTGCGCCGCCGCACGGACTGAACCCCACCGGGGGTCCGCCCACCGGACAAGCCCCCGCACCCGGCACCCCCGGTGCGAGGATGAACCGCATGAGCCAGAAAGTCGCAGTCCTCGGCACCGGCAAGATCGGCGAAGCCCTGCTCAGCGGAATGATCCGGGCGGGCTGGGCCCCCGCCGATCTCCTGGTCACCGCCCGCCGCCCCGAGCGCGCCGAAGAGCTCCGCGCCCGGCACGGCGTCACCCCGGTCACCAACACCGAGGCCGCCAAGACCGCCGACACCCTGATCCTCACCGTCAAGCCGCAGGACATGGGCACGCTGCTCGCCGAACTGGCCCCGCACGTCCCCGCCGACCGCCTGGTCATCAGCGGCGCCGCCGGCATCCCCACCTCGCTCATCGAGGAGCACCTGGCCGAGGGCACCCCGGTCGTACGCGTCATGACGAACACGCCCGCCCTGGTGGACGAGGCCATGTCCGTCATCTCCGGGGGCAGCCACGCCACCGCCGCCCACCTCGCCACCGCCGAGGAGATCTTCGGCGCCGTCGGCAAGACCCTGCGCGTCCCGGAGAACCAGCAGGACGCCTGTACGGCCCTGTCCGGCTCCGGCCCGGCGTACTTCTTCTACCTGGTCGAGGCCATGACCGACGCGGGCATCCTGCTCGGCCTGCCCCGCGACAAGGCGCACGAGCTGATCGTCCAGTCCGCCATCGGCGCCGCCACGATGCTCCGCGACAGCGGCGAGCACCCGGTCAAGCTCCGCGAGAACGTCACCTCGCCGGCCGGTACGACCATCAACGCCATCCGCGAGCTGGAGAACCACGGCGTACGCGCCGCCCTCATCGCCGCCCTGGAAGCGGCCCGCGACCGCAGCCGTGAGCTGGCCTCCGGCACCAAGGACTGACCCACTCCAAGATTCTTCCCAGGAGGGGGTTGACACTCCCTCCTGGGGTGCGTAATGTTCTCCGAGTTGTCCGACGTGAGAGCCGACTCCGGTCGGTCCCCGGACAGCCATTCCGCAAGGCCCACTCGACATCGACGCTCCTGCGTCGCTTGTTTCGTTGTGCGCATTTGCGAAATGAGGAATCCGTGTTCGAAAGAGCGCAGGGACCCCGATTGGCTTCGGGGGCCGGGAATCCGCTAAAGTCTCACTCGTCGGAACGGCCGCGAGGCCGGGAAGACAAACCCCGCTGACTGGGGGTCAGACACTGAAAAGGATCTGATAGAGTCGGAACCGCCGGAAAGGGA